>NZ_JBPLBA010000250.1:0-10895 GCF_054039375.1 Desulfomarina sp.
TGTGGTGATTGGGCCAGTACCGCTGATTCTTAACCGGGGAACGCTGCTTATTTTTCATCTGAGTTTGTCATGAACCAGTGATGCTTTTCTGATTTATAAAGTGTAAGTGATTTCCATCTGAAAAGTATTCAGGCTGGCATTATACGAATAGAGTCCTGCGTTGGATTGGTGGAAAAACAGATAGCCAAGGGAAAGTTTTTTGGTCACATGTATTGAAATGCCGACTTTTGACTGGAAGAAAAATGAGCCACCAAGATTATGCCTTGGATATTCAGTTTCTCCGGACATGTATCCTGCTCCGAACCCGAGAACCAGGTCGTAATATTGTGAGGGAGTGAAGAGAAGGCGTGGCATTACTGCGAACCTCATTGTTGAATCGCCTCCAGCCTCAGTATCTTCCAGAAAACCGATACTGTATTCCACCTGGGATGAGAGTTTCAGGGAATCGAATGGTGCGGAGTCGAACCGAAAAAGAGGTCTAAGGAAAAATAATTCATAGAGTTGCAGGTTGCGGTTTTCTCGCAATTCTCTGCTGATGCTCGTCCCGATCTTTGTTCCGGCAACAGTTGATGCATTTGAAAGAGTGGGAAGAGATAGAAAAAGAAAAAATAATATTGCTGTTCTCATGCCATACTCCCATTGCAAAAGTTAATAATGGGGAAACCGCTTACAGGGTCAGCAACTCTATGATCTCGAACAAAAATCCTCATTTCTGGACAGACACTCACTATAGCTTACCCATGCGGGCAAAGAGACCTCGAAAAGCCGGGATACCTGCGAACAATCATATAATGGGCATATGTTGTAAATATGTAATGCAGAAGAAGCCGATTGCAATTCATTATTGAACAGCGGAAGGAAAAAATGTTTGAGGAACGGTGAATCTAGCAGCAGTCCTGCTTGATTGGCTGTTTTTTCCCGTTTTCATCAACGGAAACGTAGGTGAATGCAGCCTTGGTGACCAGGAATTCATCGGCGGAATCACCGGGATTTTCTACCGCCGGTTTCACCAGAACTTCCAGATTGATTGTGATGGAGGTGGTGCCGATTTTAACGATTTTACCATAACAGCAGACCACATCTCCCACGTGAACCGGTTTGATAAAGGTAATTGTATCCACGGCGACGGTGACCACGCGGGAACATGTTGCCTCACGGGCCATGATGCCCCCGGCTATATCCATCTGGGACATGATCCAGCCACCGAAGATATCCCCCAGGGGGTTGGTGTCCGCGGGCATGGCAAGGGTTCTGAGGAGCAGTTCTCCTGATGGGTGTACATGTTCTGTCATGGAGAGATCCTGTTTTCTTCGACCCCGTGACAGGCAACTCTGCTACCATCGTCCAGAACAGTCAGTTTTGGGATTTCCGTACGGCAGCGCACGTCAGCATAGGGACAGCGGCCATGAAAGACACAGCCGGGCGGCAGCTGGATCGGAGTGGGAACATCCCCTTTCAGTTTAACATGGTCCATATCCTTTTTTCCCAGTTTGGGAATGGCGGACAGCAGGGCGCGGGTATAAGGGTGTCGCGGATTTGAATAAAGAGTTTCCGTTTCCGCAAATTCGCAGAGGGTACCCAGGTACATGACTGCCACATTGGTGGAAATATGTTCCACAACGGAGAGGTCATGGCTGATAAACATATAAGTCAGACCATGTTCATCCTGCAGGTCCATCATCAGGTTGAGAATCTGTGCCTGGATGGAGACATCCAGGGCCGCAATCGGTTCATCGGCAACAATGAATTCGGGATCAACGGCCAAAGCCCTGGCTATTGAGATTCTCTGGCGTTGTCCTCCGGAAAATTCATGGGGAAATCTGCTGCGCCATTCGGGATCAACTCCTACCTGTTTCATGACTTCGGTAACCCGGTCGGCAGCTTCACTTCTTGAAATACCGGGGTTATGGAACCTGATCGGTTCCTCCAGTGTTTCAAAAACAGACATTCGGGGATTCAGAGAAGAATAAGGATCCTGGAAGACCATCTGCATTTTGGTACGATACGGTTTCATGGCGTTGTTATCCAGGTTGTCTATCCTTTTTCCCTCGTAAAGGACCTGGCCGCTGTTTGGCGGGTAGAGCCGGATAACACTGCGGGCAAGAGTTGACTTTCCGCATCCGGACTCTCCAACCACACTGACCGTTTCACCTTTTCTGATATCGAAGCTGACATTATTCACGGCTTTTACAACAGTCTGTTCCCGGCTGAAACGGCCATTTCTGAAACGTATCTGCTCCAGAAAACCGCCTGAAATATCGAAGTGTTTCACTACATTTTGTATGCTGAGAAGCGTTTCTCTTTCCATTTTTACGTCCTACTTCACCATATGACAGGCTGCAAGACAGCCAGATGATTTTCGGGTTAGGGGCGGTACTTTTTCACGACAAACCCGGGCGCACTGGTTACAGCGATTGTTGAACCGGCAGCCGGAGATCTGTTGTTTGATACCTGGCATGGTGCCGGGGATCTGGTTAAGCCTGCCCCTTCTGGAAACATTCTGTGGAAGAGCCGCCAGGAGTCCCCTGGTGTAAGGATGCTGGGGGTTGGTGACGATCTGCTCAGTTTCTCCCAGTTCCACAATCTGTCCGGCGTACATCACAGCGATTCTCTGGGCCACCTGGGAGACTACAGCCAGATCATGGGTTATGAGGATCAGGGCCATATTCTCAGATTCACAGAGGGAGAGAAGGAGGTTCATGATATCAGCCTGTATGGTGACATCAAGGGCAGTCGTCGGTTCATCCGCGATAATCAGGGCAGGGGATGTCAGCAGGGCAATGGCAATGACTATCCGCTGGCGCATACCTCCGGAAAATTCGTGCGGGTATTGCTTCAACCGTTTTTCCGGAGAGGGGATGGCCACCTTTCTTATCTTGTCCAGGGCAATTTTTTCTGCTTCTTTTCTGCTGATATTCCTGTGGGCGAGCAGGGTCTCCACCATCTGTGTACCGATAGTCAAAACGGGATTCAAGGTCATCATCGGGTCCTGAAAAATCATACTGATCCTGTTGCCCCTGATTTGTCGCATTTCCTCAAGTGAGAGCCTTGCCAGATCAGTACCCTCGAAAAGGATCGATCCACCCGAGATAAATCCGGGTTTACTGATAAGGTTGATAATGCCGAACCCGGTGACGGATTTTCCTGCTCCGGATTCACCCACCAGGCCGAGACGCTGGCCCCGGTCCAGGTCAAAACTGACCCTGTCAACCGCAGTCAGGACATTGTCCCGCAGTTTAAAAGCGACCTCGAGGTCGCGAACAGATAAGAGTGTTTCTTGCTGGTCCACGCCTACTCCTTGTACAGTTTGGGGTTCAGGAAGTCCCGCACCCAGTCACCAAGCAGGTTGATTGACAGAATGAGGACAACCAGTGCAATACCCGGGAAAAGGGTAATCCACCAGGAACCACTGAAAATATAGTCAAAACCGGATTTGATGAGGGAGCCCAGGGATGGCTGAGAGACCGGCATGCCGAGACCTATAAAACTGAGGGCCGCTTCGCTCATGATCGCATTGGCGACCTGGACCGTCGAGATAACCATAACCGGAGTCATGGTGTTGGGGAGAATATGGCGCAGCATGATACGGGTGGGAGGCAGGCCGATTACCCTGGCTGCTTCAACGTATTCTTTTTTCTTTTCCGCCATGACCGAAGCCCGGACTGTTCGAGCGTACTGCGGCCATTCCGCAAAGCCGATAATGAGGATCAGGATGGGGATGGCGTAATGTTCATAGACCCCCATGCCGAAAATACCCTGGAAAAGGGCACCGATGAAAATTGCCACCATGTAAGTGGAAAAGGAAAGTTGTACATCCGCCAGTCGCATGAGAAAAGCCTCGAGTTTTCCTCCCTTGTAGCCGGCGATCAGGCCGACCAGGATTCCAAGTATTGACTGGAGTGCCACGGCTCCGAGGCCTATCAGGATCGAAACCCGCATGCCGTAAAACATGGTAGAGAGCATGTCCCTTCCCTGGGGATCAGTACCCAGGACAAAACGTGAATCACCTCCGTCCTTCCAGATGGGGGGCAGTTCCGAATCCATGATATCAATTGTCGTCTGGTCGTATGGATCATGGGGGGCTAGAATCGGG
The DNA here is from genome assembly GCF_054039375.1 of Desulfomarina sp. NCBI lineage: Bacteria > Pseudomonadati > Thermodesulfobacteriota > Desulfobulbia > Desulfobulbales > Desulfobulbaceae > Desulfomarina > Desulfomarina sp. Next base: position 4,094 of record NZ_JBPLBA010000250.1, read on the forward strand.
GCTCCGAAACTGACCACGCAGAGGGAAAAGAGGACAACAAAACTGATGATTGCGAGGGGGTCGCGTATAAAACTGTAGAGGAAAAATGATTCCCTGAATGTTTTTAAAAAGCCCATTATTTCCTCCCCGCAACTCTGACCATGGGATTGACAAGGCCATAAATCAGGTCAACAACCGTGTTGACAACGACAAAGATAAGACCGACAAAAACCAGGTAGGCTACCATGAGCGAAGTATCAGCCCGCTCCACAGATTCAATAAACATTGAGCCCATGCCCTGCCACTGGAAAACCGTTTCCGTGAGAATGGTAAAGGCGATGAGGGTGCCCAGCTGGACACCACCGACCGTAATAACCGGAAGGAGTGTATTCTTGAAAGCGTGTACAAAGAGAACCCGGGAGGGTTTAAGTCCCTTTGCCCGTGCGAACTTGACATATTCTGTCTCCAGGGATTCCTTCATTTCGGCCCGGATAAGTCGGATAAAAAGAGGCAGCATAATGGAAGTGAGGGCGATTGACGGCAGAATAAGGTGTTTCAGGCCATCTGCGGTAAAAAAGCCGGATTTCCAGCCGGGCAAAATTTCGACCAGATCTCCTCTGCCGAATGATGGCAGCCATCCCAGGCTGACTGAAAAAACATAAATAAGGAGAATGGCTGTCAGAAAAACCGGGATGGAAACGCCGATGATCGAGGCTCCCATGAAAAAACGGGAGAGCCAGGAGTTTGGATAAACCGCGGCATAGATCCCCAGAGGGACGGAAAAGAGAATAACCAGCAGGGAGGTGGCAAAGACCAGCTCCAGGGTTGCCGGAGCTTTGGAAATAATCACCTTGGTGGCCGGTTTCTTGAAATAAAAAGAATTACCGAGGTCTCCGTGGAGGGCGTCTTTCACGAAGCGGGCCCATTGGATCATGAAGGGATCATTCAGGCCCAGTTTGTCCCGGAGAATTTCCCGCTCTTCTGCGGAAACGGAAATACCCGTTATCTCTCTTACCGGGTCACCGACACTCTGCTTGATGGCAAAACCTATGATACTGATAACCAGCATGACAAAGATTGCCTGAGTAACTCTGCGAATAAAGAATGCTATCATGGGGTTTTTGCAGATGGAAAAATGGCCCTGCAGCGGAATATCCAGTGCAGGGCCGGGAAAGGTTGGATCTCTTCCCGCATTGCCCGCCGGGAAAAGGATATTCCCTATTTCATGTTCAGGTCACCAAAATAGGGGAAATTCATAACATTTATGATTTCGTCGGCGTTGAGCAGTTTTTTGTTTCCTGCCCAGGAGAGCATCTGCCAGTGCAGCGGAATAAAGGCCGCTTCATTATAGAGAATGTTTTCAATTTCTTTTAACATGGCTGAACGTTTGGCGAGATCAGTTTCGGACTGGGTTGCCAGGGTCAGTTCATCTACTTTTTTGTTGCAGTAGTTCCCGCTGTTATACTGTCCTTTGCCGGTCTCCTTGTTGGGACACATGTAAAGGTATTCGTAGAAGTTGGCACTGTCTTCGGTGTCGGAATGCCAGCCGATCATCTGGATATCGGCAACCTGCTTGTCAAATTCATCCCAGTACTGGGCTTTGGGCATGGTCTTCAGCTCAACCTTTATACCAATTTTGGAGAGCATGGAGGCGACAGCCTGGGCAATTTTCTCGTCGTTGACATAGCGGTTGTTGGGGGCGACCATGGAGACGGTGAACCCTTTTTCATAGCCGGCTTCCTTCATCAGCTGCTTGGCTTTTGCCAGGTCATAGCGCGGGGTAAGCTTTGGATCGTATCCATCATATCCCTTGGGGGAGTTGAGGCCTGCTGCGGTAGCACGGTTCTTCATGATTTTTTTTACGATACCAGTGTTGTTGACGGCATAGACAATTGCCTGGCGGACTTTTACGTTGGCCAGTTCAGGTTTGCGTTTTCCGTTCATCTGGAAAGTGATAATCCTTGAGCCGGGCATGGTGATAAGCTGCAGGTCCTTGTTATTTTCGATCCTGTCGTAATCCTGGGGTGGTACAGGCATGATGAAATCAACATCACCGGAGAGAAGTGCGGCAATACGGGTTGCATTTTCACTGATGGGGGTGAGAATAATTTCATCTACATTTCCGGTATTTTTATCCCAGTACTGGGGGAACTGCTTGAGGACCCAGCGTTGTCCCTGCTCTCTTTCCACTACCTGGTATTTACCGGTTCCTGATTCGTTCTCATTGGCAAAGGAGTAGTCGGTTTTTATGATGGCATCCTTGGGGTTTCCCTTGGCATCCTTTCCACTGTAGAAAACGGAATCCATCGGGAAAATATAGGTGCACATGTTGAGGGTCAGTCCGTAAGGTTCTTTTGTCTTGATATCAACAGTATAATCGTCTACCACAACCGCATCGGCGAAAGGTTCAAAGAGCCCTTTGAAATCCTGGCTTTTTTTGAGTCGGGCCAGGGTCCAGGCCACATCTTTTGCGGTGAATGGATTACCCGAATGAAATTTAACATCATGGCGAAGATACATACGGAGTGTGAGTGGATCGATACGTTCCCATTTTGTGGCGAGACGCGGCACTATTTTCATGTCTTTAGTCCAGCGAACAAGCGGATCAAAAACCATATGGGAGTATTGCAGCATGCCTCCGGACAGCTGCACATGGGGGTCAAGGGAAACGGGGTCCGCATCCATAGCCAGTTTTAAGGTTTTGGCGGTGGCAAACGTCCCTCCAAACAGAAACATGGAGGCTAGACATAAGGTTATGAGTTTTTTCACTGCTATCTCCTCTTGTGAATTAATAATTAACCTCGCAGAAAAACAGAGCGAGGGCCTTGGCGATTATATTACGCTACTTGGGGACAAACGGCAAGATATTGCATGTAATTTGCCTTGAGATGGAAAACATCCGGGCCTGCAGGTCCAATTACAGAAATTTTACATTCTATACAGTGAAACGGATGAGTTTTCAATGTGAAAAATTACGAATTATGGCAAAAAACGATGTAAAAACTACGAAATATGTGAAATATGCATTAAATCTATCCAAAAGATTTCTCTTTCATTCCACGTTATCATAGCTTGAATTTTCATCTGCTTCAAGATAGATATATATCAAAGAGGATGAAGGCCTGTGAGAAAAGACCATTGAAATACAATCTAGTGTCCCGTCAACACTGCTCTGACGTATCTTGCTTGTCATTTTTCGCGCCATCCCGCCTGCGGCTTATGTTACATAGCTCTACTATGTGCTCAAAGCCGCAGACAGAATAGCACAAAAAAATACAGCGCAATATTACGTCATTTCATCGTTGACGTGACACTAGCTGGTAAAAAAGAATATGAAAAACTTGTGTGCCTGTGAGCAATCATATTACAGTTCATAGAGTTTTTCGTCATATCCAGGTTTTTCTTTTTTTCTTACACTCCCTTTAACCAGATCGAACGAAAAATCTTCTGCTTCCAGCAGGTGACCAAGATCTTTCTCAACTTTCTCCGGGTCTTCACCGGACTCCATCCGGGCAATTGCTTCCTCCATTGTTTCTCCGAGTTTTATACCGGTCTGCGAAGAGAAGCTTCTCATCAGAGATGCCATTTGCCGTGGATCATCCTCATTTATATTTTCCGATTCTTTCATCAGGGATTCAAACGCCTGTTCCACTTTTCTCTCATCAAAACCGGCAAGCATATCAAGCTTATTGTTTTCAGCTTTTCCAATAGTGGCAAATGTTGATATCTGTTTTGAGAGTTTTTCCCTGCCGCATCCGGGACAGTCCGGAACCTTTTCGGTATTCACTCTTGCTGAAAAAAAATTATAGATGACATTGCATGATTTGCAATAAAACTCATAAATCGGCACTTTTTCTCAACCTCCAATCGTAATTGGTCACAGAGGTAGCAACTCTGCGATTTTATTACCTCTGAACTGTAATTGCTCACAGGTGCCGCAGATTTTTGCAGGCTCTTTTGTTCGCTATAACTTACCTATGCGGACAAAAAAGACTGTGAAAAGCTGGGGTACCTGTGAGTAATTACCCTCCAATCACTTCATTTATCAGAGAATCTTCAACCTGATCCGTAATAAATACTTTACCAATACTTTCAGGTAATACAAAAAACACACTGCCTTCGACTACCTTCTTATCAGTCATCAGATACTTTCTGATTCTCTTTCTATCCAGAGTTACGGGAACTTCGGTAGGCATATTGTAGTCTGTAAGGATTTTAACAACCCTGTCCCTCTCTTCTCCAGTGATCTGCCCCAAGCCGTGAGAAATTCTTACCGCTGCTGCCATACCAATTGAAACGGCCAAACCATGAATAAGTCTGAAATCAGATGCACTCTCAACGGCATGCCCAATCGTATGGCCATAATTCAGAATTCTCCTGATATCACCTTCTCTTTCATCTTCCGCTACAACTTCAGCCTTAATTTTACAGCATTTAAAAATCGTCTCCGCCAATAACTCCGAATCAAGCTGCAAAATTGCTTCTCTGTTTTTTTCCAGAAAGCCGAAAAACTCCCTGTCCCTGATAACACCATATTTTATTACTTCTGCCATTCCACCGAGCAGCTCATCTTCAGGCAAGGTCGTTAGAAAACCAATGTCAATATAAACAGCCCGGGGCTGATAAAACGCCCCAAGTAGATTTTTTCCCTCGGGTATATCAACTCCGGTTTTACCACCCACGGAACTGTCTACCTGGGCCAGCAGTGTTGTCGGTATCTGAATAAAAGGAATTCCACGCATATAAGCAGATGCAAGAAAACCGGCGATGTCACCCGACACTCCACCTCCAAAGGCAATAATCGCATCAGAACGATCAAATCCTTCCCTTGCCATTCTGCTGGCCAGAGCACCTACAGTTTCAAGAGTCTTATAACTTTCACCTTCGGGAAAGGTTAAAAGAACCGCCTGCAAACCTGCATTCTTCAAAGAATCCATCAATCGGGTCCCATAAAGAGAAGCAACTTTTTCATCACTGATCACTGCCAGCTTTTTCCCGATATTTCCTTTTTGAAGATCTTCCCCTATAGTATCCAGAATATTTCTTTGAAAATAAATAGGATAACTTCTCTTTTCAAGTCCAACTACTAACTCATTCATTTAGTACCCTCATAAAAATCACCCACAATCCAGCGAGCGAAAACTGACCTGTTCCAGGATCCCATAAAAAAAGGAGATACCCCCCGAAGGTGATATCTCCTTATAACATCAATTGAAACCTGAACTACATGGAGTCTCCGGAAGCAGCTCCCTGCATTTTAACTTCAACCTTTTCTTTCAAACCGGCATAATACTCCTTAAGGTGCTCGAGAACCTCATCACGACCAAAATGATCAACAATTTCAGCACCTTCAGAGAGAGCCTTACGGAGTTTAGTTCCAGAAAGAATAACACGTGATTCCTTATCATGCGGACATGTTCGCAGGGATGCCATTCCGTCACACTTATGACAGTAGAATGTCCAGTCGATTTTCATCGGCTTACACTGGAGATCCTTACCCTCATCACCGGTTGTGGGAATACGGTCAAATATTTCCTGGGCCTCAAACAGGCCATAGAAATCACCAACCCCGGCATGATCCCGACCAATAAGCATATTATTAACACCATAGTTCTGACGGAAGGTTGCATGAAGCAGTCCTTCACGGGGACCAGCATAACGCATATCAAGCGGATAACCGGCATTGATCACATGCTCTTTCACGAAATAATTCTCAATGAGAATATCAATCGCCTTAACACGGGTTTCTGCAGGAATATCACCCGGCTTCAAATTACCGATCAGAGAGTGAATCAGCACACCATCACACACTTCCACAGCAATTTTTGCCAGGAATTCATGGGAGCGATGCATCGGGTTACGAAGCTGAAGAGCTGCAACATTTGACCATCCGCGCTCATCAAACATCGCACGGGTCTCAGCAGGCTTCAGATACACGCCAGGATACTCGGCGGGATATTCACCTTCGGAAAGAACCTTAACCGGACCTGCCAGGTTAACATCTTTCTGGTTCATTACCATAATAACGCCAGGATGATCTTCAGGAGCTATTTCCCAGAATTTGCCGTCAACTGATTCTTCGCCTTCACCCATGAAGACTTTTTCACATTCCCATTTTTTATCGGCTTCAGTCATCTCGTATTTTTCTTCAACGAGCATGGTTGCAAATACTTCACCATCTTTAACGAGAGCGATTTCAGAACCTTCAGCGATTTCTGCCGCATCGGCAGCAGTTACATCAAGGGTGATGGGTACAGGCCAGAAGGTCCCATCAGCCATCTGGAAGTTTTCACAGACACCTTTCCAGTCTGCTTTTTTCATAAAACCGGTCAGTGGAGAAAAACCACCGATACCCATCATGATCAGATCGCCTTTAGCACGATCAGAAATTTCAATCTGTTTCAGTTCTGCAGCTTTTTTCAGCTCAGCATCACGCTCAGCGCCTTCAAGCAAGGCACAAACCAAACCTTTTCCACCATGGGGTGCGACTAATTTCGACATAAAATTCCTCTTTTAAAAAATTCATATTAAAAACTGACACCATACAAACTTATGCACAGCATACTGAACGGTAATTCATTTACAAAGTCATTATATACAAAAAAAGCAGCAGGTAAGTCAAGGGAAAAGGAGAAAGAGGTAATCAAGAAGAATCGCTCAGTTTTCAACATGCTTATTGGTATCTTTCAGGAAATAAGTTTTTTATGTGCTCATAATAATGGTACTTGTAATAAAGCCAAAGCAACCCGACCGACCAGCGGGTGCCTGACTCTTTACATTTCTATTTTGATATCACTACTGTCCGGTTAAATATTTTTTAGTA
>NZ_JBPLBA010000251.1:0-37937 GCF_054039375.1 Desulfomarina sp.
AACTTACCAATTGCAGGATTTAGGTAAAAGACAATGTCAGAAAAAACAATCCTTCTTGACCACGGAAGCGGCGGACTTGCCAGCCAGAAACTGATCAGCGGGCTTTTCCTCAAATACCTGGATAACCCTATCCTGCGAAATCTTGAAGATAGTGCGATCCTTGAAAACCAGCCGGGCAGACTGGCCTTTACAACAGACAGCTACGTGGTTGATCCTATTTTTTTTCCGGGAGGAGATATCGGCAAACTCGCCGTCCATGGCACTATTAACGATCTGGCCATGCGGGGAGCAAAACCACTCTGCCTCAGCCTGGGACTTATCCTTGAAGAGGGTTTTTCTCTCAATGATCTTGAATTGATCATCTCCTCCATAAGTGAGGCATGCAATGAAGCCGACGTGCCGGTTGTTACCGGAGATACAAAGGTTGTCCCCAGAGGAAAGGGAGACAAGATATTTATAAACACTTCCGGTATCGGCTTTGTAGCTCCCGAAATTTCTATTTCTTCAAAACACGCACAAGAGGGTGACAGGGTAATCCTGTCGGGTACCATGGGAGATCACGGCATCACCATCATGACCCGCCAGGCCGGAATTTCCGTGCAGGGTGACCTGAGAAGCGACACCGCCCCCCTGCACCGACTGGTGGAAAAACTCCTCGATGAACTCCCCGGAGCCATACATACCCTGCGGGACCCCACCCGTGGAGGAGTGGCCTCAACCCTCAACGAGATTGCAGAAAACAGCGGTCTCTGCATTGAACTGAACGATGAATCCCTGCCGGTACGCCCGGAAGTGGCCGCCGCCTGTGAACTGCTGGGCCTGGAACCGTTGTACCTGGCGAATGAAGGGAAATGCCTGGCCATCGTCAGTCCGGACAAGGCGGAACATGCACTTCAAATAATGCACGGAACTCCGGAAGGTGCCGACGCCGTCATCATAGGAACATTGGCTGCCGGTTACAGCGGCCGTGTCATTATCAACACCCCGGTAGGTGGTACAAGAGTTGTGAGTCCCCTGCACGGGGAACCTCTGCCCAGGATCTGCTGATCAATATTTTTCATACAAAAACACCATGACTCCTCCCAGGAAAAAAAAGATCGGCATAGCCGGCATAGGCAATTATATACTGCGGGATGAAGGTTTCGGCGTCCATGTCGTCCACTACCTTCAGGAAAACTACGAGTTTCCTGACATTGTCGAAATACAGGACATCGGTACTGCCGGAATCTACATGGCCCCCTTCCTTGAAGAATGCGATCCGGTCTTTGTCATTGATGTCGTTGATATCGAGGGGGAACCCGGCTCTTTTCATTTCTTCACCCTTGACGATGTCCGTGCTGGAAATTTCCAGATGCGCATGTCCCCGCACCAGCTCGGTCTCCTTGAAATCCTTGAAGTGGCCAAATTGCGCGGAGCAGCGCCGAAGGAAATCGAGTTTTATACTGTCATTCCCCTTGAACTTACTGAAAGCATAGAACTTTCAGAGGTTGTAAACGCCCGGAAAACGATGGTTGCGGAAAAGATTTTATTGCGCCTTGCGGACCTTGGAATCACAGCCAGGCCCAAATAGGAAAGAAGATTATGCATGAAATATCACTTGTGCAGGCCCTTTTTTCCCAACTTGAAGAGCTGGCGGCAAAAAATGGAGCGACAAAGATTCTTAAGGTCACCATGGTAATCGGACCAGGATCAGGGGTGGTTATTGACGCATTTCGTTTCGGCTTTGAAACCCTTGCAACAGAAAACGCCCTTGTCAGGAATGCGGAGCTTGTCATTGAAATCCCTCCGATGAATTATTCATGCACCCGGTGCGATCATATGGAAAAAACGAAAGGAAACATGGTGAAAAAATGCCCGAAATGCGGAGAACTCTTTCTGATACCTGCCGGAGGAGATGAGCTTATTCTTCGCCGGGTTGAAATGGAATAGTAATTAGTGTCGCCCTGACGTAATATTCTGTCATTTCATCGTTGACGTGACACCAGTGTCTGTCCAGAAATGAGGATTTTTGTTCGAGATCAAGACACACCGGAATTTCACCGCAAACATACAACTGATATTCCAGGGATAAAATTTTTAACTGTCTGCCATATTGATTGAAAATAAATAATACGAGGAAAATTATGTGTGATACATGCGGATGCCCAGGCCCATCGGACCACAGTCACGATCACGATCATTCCCACAGCCACAGCAAAACTATTGATGTGCACACCAGTCTTTTTGCCGCCAATGACGCGCTTGCCAAAGCAAACAGGGAGCATTTTGATGAATGCGGCATTGTGGCACTCAACCTTATCAGCAGTCCCGGATCAGGAAAAACAACCCTGCTGGAACACACCATAGATGCTCTCAAAGGTGAAATAAATATCGGAGTGATTGAAGGCGATATCGAAACAGAACGTGACGCCCAGCGCATTCGGGCAAAGGGTGTGCCTGTCATTCAACTGACCACGGGAGGAGCCTGTCATCTTGACGCGGCCATGACACACAAGGGTTTCCACCGGCTTCAAAAAGAGCAGGGGGGAGAAAATATAGACCTGCTCTTTATTGAAAACGTGGGCAACCTTGTCTGCCCCTCAACTTTCGACCTGGGAGAACATGAGCGGGTGGTTTTTGTCTCCGTTCCTGAAGGCCCGGACAAACCGTCCAAGTACCCGAAGGCCTTTCACAGCTCCCATACCTTTGTCATAACAAAGACCGACCTGCTGCCCTATTTCGATTTTCCGGTACCGGAGGCCATTGCCGACGGCCTTCACCTGAATCCGAAACTGCGCACCATGGCCCTTTCTGCAACAACAGGAGACGGTCTGGATAAGTGGCTCGACTACCTGAGGGAGCTGGTAAAGCCTGCATAATTGCAGGTTATTACATTGATGGACACCTGACGTGAATGCCATGGACGTTCAGGAGGGAATCAATTCATTGCCGGCAACTGAAAACAACCCTCAGGAAATCTTGAAATACTTTCTTTCCGGCCGGCCCAGAGTTCCATAAAAAAGGTCGGCTTTGATCACCCCGTTTGAAACCAGGAATTCAAGATATCTTCTTGAAGTGGTACGGCTCACACCGATCTTTTCTCCGGCCTGATCCGCATTGATTCCCTCCTCACCGATGGATTCAATTATACCTGTAATCTTACGCAGGGTTATGGGGTCGATACCCTTGGGCAGATTACCTGCTTCAGCAACTCCCTCTTTTTCCTGGTGAAGCAGGATATCCACATCCTGCTGATTTATTGTCGTAATTTTCTGCAGTTTTTCCCTGTAGGTGAGATACCGGCTCAACATATGTTTGAAGCGTGTAAAGTTAAGAGGTTTCAAGATATAGTCAAAAACCCCTCCCCGAAGAGCCTCCTGAAAAATATCCCTTTCCTTGGCGGCAGTAATAAGGACAATATCGGTTTTTTTATGTTTTTTTCGTATTGTCCACAACAGCTCCAAGCCATTGCCATCAGGAAAAAAAATATCCAGCAGAACAAGATCGGGCTGCAACACCTCCAGCATCTCCTCGCCTTCCTGAACAGAATGAGCTATTCCCGTGACCGTAAAACCATCTATTTTTTCCGTGAAAATGCGCTGGATTTCCGCAATCTTCTCATCGTCTTCTATGATAACTGTCTGAATCCGCTCCATTCTTCTCCCTGTATTTCGGAATAATCACTGTAAATGCGGCTCCACCAAGTTCAGACGATCCCACACTGATGGAACCGCAGAGAGCAGACAAGGCCTTTTCAACCAGGAACAGGCCCATGCCATGTCCCGGTCTGTTCTTTGTTGTGAATCCTTTCGTGAATATTTTCTCCCAGTTTTCTTCTGGAACACCATTGCCGGAATCATCAAACTCGAAGATAAGATCATTGCCGAGATCGGTCATGGCAAGTTTTACCTCCCGTTTTGTCCTGCCATTTTTCAGCACTGCGTCAAATCCATTATCCAGAATATTGCTGATAATGGTAACGAGTCTCTCTCTTTTTATGCCGTCCGGAACATCGATCATACTGGAGTCAGGATCAATACGCAAATCCACCTTCAACTCTTTTGCCTTGTTATATTTTCCAAGAATGGTTCCGGCAAGGATGGGGTCGGGAACAATATCCATCAGGGAATTGATAAGGGCCTGGTAACCTGAGGTTTCACTGCCGATAAGATCCACCGCCTCCTGATAGGCTCCAAGCTGGATCAAGCCGGAAATGGTATACAGTTTGTTGGAATATTCATGGGTCTGTACCCGCAGCATTTCCGAATATTTTTTTATCTCGGAAAATTTTCTGGCCAGAATATCAAGTTCATCCTTGTTCCGAAAACTGGAAACCACCCCTGTAATTCTGCCGTTACTGACAATCGGTATGCGATTAGCGATAATCTCCTTGTCCCCCACCATGAACTCACTGTCCAGCTGGCTCTCTCCCGTGCGCAGAACTTCGGGTATTCTCGTGCCGGGAAGAATTTCAGTTATAAATCTGCCGATGATACCCTCATCTTTATCGATACCGAGGGTTTCAAACGCCGCCTGGTTGATGGTGGTAATCCGCCCCACCCCATCTACAGCCAGAACCCCCTCCCGAATAGTCTCAAGGGTTGTTGTCCGCTCCTGTAGAAGCGAGGCAATTTCATCCGGCTCAAGGCCAAAGATTGCCTTTTTAAACTGATCGGTAATCTTGATGGTCACGGCAATACCGAAAAGAACCGCAGCCACCAGAAATGCTATTATCTTTATATGATATCCCCTGATAATGGAATTCACATTCTGAACCAGATAACCAACGGAAACAATACCTATGATTTTACCCTCATCATTGAAAACCGGCACCTTTCCACGTATTGAGGGTCCAAGCGTCCCCGTGGCTTTTGAGACATAGGATTTCCCTTCCTCCAGGGCCAGGCGGTTATCTCCACCTACCATGAATCTGCCTATCCGCTCCGGAACGGGATGGGAATACCGTCTCCCCTCCCTGTCTCCCACCACAATGAACTGGGCCCTGGTTGTGCGCCGTATTTTCTCTACGATTTTCTGGATGGACGAATGTTCCAGATCACCCTGCTCAAGGTCTCTTTTTATTTCGGGAATAAGAGAAACTGTCTGAGAAACCTTTAAAGCCCGGCTGCCCATCTGTTCTTCCAGGATGGAAGAGATCAGCTTCAGGGAAAAAAACCCTCCAACGCCGACAATACAGAGAACAAGACAGAGGATCAGCAGAACCATCTTGGTCTGCAGTTTTCTTGGCCGGAAACCGTTTGGAAACATCTTCATTATCGAGATCCCCGTGAACAAAATGAACAAAAGGTTCAGAAAGGTTTATTTACTTTTAAGTTCCGTAAACTTTACTTTTGCTCTATTCCCGGCAAAATTGCAATCGTGGCGCAACACCATTTCCTGCTTGCAGGGATCATTTCCAGATTTCCCAATTTCTTTCATCCCAGGAGGTACCCATGAAACATCACATCCGAAAGGCAACAGGGTTTACAACTATGCTGTTTTCTCTGGCACTGGTACTGACATTGCTGATCTCACCCCTGTCCGCAACCGAAATTAAAAAAATTCACTTCCTCATTCCCGGTGGAGCCGGTGGCGGATGGGACGGAACCGCACGTGGCGTAGGCAAGGCCCTGCTTGATTCCGGTCTGATTGAACAGGCATCTTTTGAAAATATGTCCGGTGGCGGCGGCGGCAAGGCGCTGAATCATCTTATCAGTACGGCAAAAAGACAACAGGGGACTCTTCTGGTCAATTCGACACCCATCATCATCCGTTCCCTGACCGGAGTCTTTCCCCAGTCTTTCAGGGATCTGACTCCAATAGCCTCGGTCATTGCCGATTATGCTGCATTTGTTGTCCCTAAAAACTCAAAATATACCAGCTTCACGCAGGTTGTCGCCGATTTCAAAAAAGACCCCAGATCCGTGAAAATCGCCGGAGGGTCGGTAAAGGGAAGCATGGACCACCTTGTTCCCGCCATGGTTTTTCAGGCTGCCGGCGGGGATCCACTGAAGGTAAAATATATTCCGTATGATGCCGGAGGAAAGGCAATGGCCGGGCTTCTTTCCGGAGATGTTCAGGTCCTCTCCACCGGTTTTGGCGAAGCTCTCGGCCTGGCTAAACAGGGCGAGGTGAAAATCCTGGCGGTAACTTCCGATAAGCGACTGGCCCAGGCTCCCGATGTTCCGACGGTTAAGGAACTCGGTTATGATGTTACCTTTGCCAACTGGCGTGGATTTTTTGCTGTCCCCAATCTGCCGGAAGATAAGGCCAAGGCCTACAGAGCCGTCCTGAAAAAAATGTATGATACTCCCCAGTGGGAAGAAATTCGCAGTAAACGTGGCTGGCAGAACCTGTATCAGCCTGGAGATGAATTTTACAGCTTCCTGGAAAAACAGGAAAAGGCACTGGGCGACATGATGCGCAAACTCGGATTTCTGAAATAAATATTTCCTCAATTCTACAATTGGCACCTTTATTGTAGTTTCCGGGTACCACTCTTTTCCCAGGAACAACCGGAAAATGTTTTCTGGATTCATTTTCCGGTCCCTTTCTTTTCCAGGAGCATGCCGATGACACGGGAAAAAACAGGCGCACTGATCATATTGCTTTTCTCGGTGGCTTATGGACTGCTTGCCACAAAAATCCCCCTCTCCTTTCTCTCGGAACAGGAGATGTTCACGGCTCGGACGATGCCTTACGCGCTGGCTGTGGCCGGTATCATTCTGTCCCTTGCCATTATTATTCTGCCGACTGTTGATCCGGAAGGTAAAGCCAGTCTTGCCGAAGCCACAAAGGGGATGGACTGGTCCACCGCCATTCTCCTTGTTGTTCTGATGCTTGTTTTCGGCCTGATCATGAAATGGCTGGGATTCATACTCTCCTCCATCATTTTCCTGCTCTGCGGTTTCCGGATACTCGGGGAAAAACGAATCAGGCTGATGCTCTTTTCAGCGATACCCCTTGTCCTCGCTCTCTGGTGCATCATGTCTCTACTGCTTGGAGTGTATATTGCTCCGGGTGAAATCTTCTACCAGCTGGGGGTTCTCTGATGTGGGAAGGTATGCTGACAGGAATGATGACGGGAATCACCACCACCCTGATCCCCATTAATATTGCCATGGTTCTCATGGGATGTTTTGCCGGCAGTTTTATCGGCATGCTTCCGGGCCTGGGACCGATTACCGCAGTTGCCCTAATGATTCCGGTCACTTACGGTCTGGACCCGACCACCGGAATGGTACTGCTGGCGGGGGTGTATTACGGCGCGATCTTCGGTGGATCCACTTCTTCCATCCTCATCAACGCTCCCGGCGAGGCGGCAACCGTGGCCACGGCACTGGACGGCTATCCCCTCGCCCGCCAGGGTTATCCCGGCAAAGCCCTGGCTATTGCCGCCTATGCCTCTTTTTCCGGCGGAACCATTGCCGTCATTCTCCTGATGTTCTTTGCCCCCATGCTGGCCAGCATAGCCACCAGTTTTCAATCCGCAGACTATTTTGCCCTTATGCTCCTCGGCCTGACCGCAGTATCCGCCTTCGCGGGAAGAGGAGGAGTTCTAAAAGCCCTGCTTATGGTTGTAGTGGGATTGATGCTGTCCACCGTGGGAACTGATCAGACCTCAGGTATACAGCGTTTTACCTTCGGATCCCTGGAACTGCTCGACGGCATAGAATTTCTCCTTCTTGCCATGGCCACTTTCGCCCTTACGGAGGCGCTGTCAATTGTGTTGAAACGGGATGCCTCCTCAGACAGTCTCAACCCGAAAATGATCGGCTTTAAAAGTCTCAAGGTGACAAAAAAGGAATTTAAATTCATCCTGCCCACTGTTTTACGATCCTCCCTGCTTGGATTTTTTGTGGGAGTACTGCCAGGGGCCGGGGCAACGCTGGGTTCTTTCATGGCCTATGGTATGGAGAGAAATCTTGCCCCGAAGGAGGAACAGAAAAAATTCGGCAAGGGAAGTCTCAGGGGACTCGCCGCTCCGGAAACAGGTAATAACGCTGCCAGTTCCGGCTCCTTTGTCCCCCTTCTGACTCTTGGCATTCCCGGCTCAGGCACAACTGCGGTCATGCTCGGTGCCCTTATCGCCTACGGTATAGAACCGGGCCCTCGAATGTTTGTCGAGCGTCCGGACGTATTCTGGGGAGTGATCATGTCCATGTACCTGGGCAATGTCTTTCTCCTTATTCTCAACCTGCCCCTAATCCCCTATTTTGCCAGGCTCCTGGCTATCCCGAGAACACTCATGGTACCCATCATCCTTTTTTTCTCCCTGATGGGTGTCTACCTGGTGACATTTAATGACTTTGATATCCAGATGATGGTCTTCTTCTGCATTGGTGCCATGGCTCTCAGGCTGATGAATTTTCCCATGGCCCCCCTCCTGCTCGGGTTTATCCTGGGTGGACTTATGGAAGACAACCTGAGAAGATCGCTCATGATCTATGATGACTCCATGTCCTTCATGTGGGAGAGACCCATTACACTCGGCATCAACCTGCTGACCCTTTTCATCCTGCTGCTGCCCGCTGGTCGTACCCTGTGGGAAAGATTCAGACACTCTTCTCCGCCTGGGCCTGAATTGCAGTAATGGCAACAGTATTAACAATATCGGGCACCAGACAGCCGCGACTCAGGTCATTCACCGGTTTTCTCAACCCCTGGAGAATCGGGCCGATCACCACGGCTCCTGCCGACCGCTGTACGGCTTTGTAGGTATTGTTTCCGGTATTGAGATCAGGAAACACAAAAACCGTTGCTCGACCTGCGACTCTGCTGTCCGGCATCTTTGTGCGGGCCACTTCCGGATCAACAGCGGCATCATACTGAATGGGGCCCTCAATCTCCAGACCGGGGAAAAACTCCAGAGCCTTTTCCTGTGCCAGCTCAGTTGCCTTTCTGACCTTGTCGACCTGTCGCCCTTTTCCTGAACTGCCTGAAGAATAAGAGAGCATGGCCACCCGTGGAGAAATACCAAACAGTTTTGCTGTCCTGGCAGAGCTGAGAGCTATTTCCGCCAGCTCCTCGGCGGTGGGATCCGGATTAATGGCACAATCTCCGTAGGCAAGTACCCGGTCATCAAGGCACATCAAAAGAACACTGGAAACGATGGAACATCCTGGACTGGTCTTGATAAACTGAAAGGCCGGTCGAATTGTTTCTGCCGTGGTATGGCTGGCACCGGAGACCATGCCGTCCGCATGACCCTTGTAGATCATCATTGTTCCGAAATAGTTGAGATTGTTCATGATATCCCTGGAGTTTTCCAGGGTGATCCCTTTTTCTTTCCGAAGGCTGTAGTAGGTTCGGGCATAATCTTCCAGCCACAATGATTTTTTCGGCTCTATTACTGTCGCTTTTTCCAGGTGCAGACCAAGGCTGGCGATCCTCTTTTCCACCTTCTCCTCACGACCAAGAAGGGTAACATCCACCACATCCCGACGGAGCAGAATCTCCGCGGCCTTCAAAATGCGGTCATTCTCCCCTTCGGGCAGAACAATATGCTGCTTCCTGGCTTTTGCACGCTGCAGCAGGCGGGATTCAAACATCTTGGGTGTTACCGTGGTCGTCTTCGTTTTGATGATCTTTTCGCCCAGCTCCTCCATATTCACATGACGTTCAAAAACAGCCAGGGCCTGAACAATTTTCCGGGTATTGTCAGGAGTAATGGACGCATGGATGTTTTCAACCCGGATGGCTGCCTGATATGTATTTTCTCCCACAGCAATAATGGGCACGGAATCCTGAAAACCCTCTATAACTTTCTGTACCGGGGATTCAGGCACCAGGCCTCCGGTAAGCATAATTCCGGAGATATTGGGCATGGTCATGGACTGGACCGCCGCGAGACAGGCAAGAACCACATCTGACCGATCTCCCGGAGTAATAATCAATGTTCCGTACTCAATCCGCTCAAGAAGATTGCGCAGCTGCATTGCGGCAATAGTAAAACTGCGGACATGGCGTGTAAGATTTTTTTCCCCGTACAGTATCTCAGCTTTCAACAACCGGGCCACCTCCCCGACTGAAGGGTTGCCCAGGTTCTCGTTGTTGGGAATAACGTAGAGCAACTCGCCCCGACCTGCCTTTCTCTCGATCAACCTTTTTTCAATCGTTTCCAGGTCGTCAGGATTCACTCTGTTGACTATCGTTGCAACAATATCACATTTTCTTTCGACAAGAGACTCATGATATACCTTGATGGACCTTACCAGATCATCAGGACCACTGGCCCGCCGTCCTCCGGCCACAAGTACAACGGGGCACCCTAGATTCGTTATGATGTCGACATTGATATCAAAATCAAAGGAAGCCGTTGCCCCTTCAAGCTCAACTCCTTCGCAGAGAACAAAATCGGCTCTTTCTTCCAGGACCTGAAATTTAGCCATCACTCCTTCAATAAATTCAGCGTGTCTTCCCATGGACAGGAGCTGACTGGCCTCAGTTACCGTGAAACCATACATTTCCTCATATTCCGTCTCCAGGCTGTACTGACTTTTGATCAGGTTGATTGTATTATCCTGCTCTCCACGGGAATGATCTACATCAATAAGAGGCCTGAAGAAAGCAACTTTTTTGATATTACGTGTTAAAAGTTCCATCAGCCCCAGGCTGACAGCCGATTTACCACTACGTGGCTCCGTTGCGGCCACATAAAGAGTATTTGACATGGTTTTACCAATAAATGACAGATTACTGTTGATTGACGACAACAGCAATTATTACAATTACTAACACGGCCAACTTCAATGATCAGCGTATTTTTACAGCAACACAGAAACCAGGTAATTAACAGCTCGCTGCCTGCCAACGATGCAGGATTCAATTATTTGCTCACAACCCCTCAGAGCGGTTACAAAAATTGCAAAGATACAGCGAAAGAAATGAATTGGAAAGAACAAAAAGCAGTTAAGGAAAAACAGGGAAAGGTGCAGAACAGATGCGAAAAAACTTCCCATCTGCTCTACATGGTGTGGCACTTCAATACTCAGAGCTATTGGGTAATAACCGCCTTGGCTACAACAATATGCTCGGAGCCGTTCTGGGAATTAATAGTTCCCAGAATGGCAACCTTTTTCCCGACAAAATCTTCCAGATCTTTTCCCTTCAAGCGGAAAACTCCTTCATCGGTTTCCAGGAAAATAATCTTACCGCTTTTCTTCACCAATCCGGAAAAAGACTGCTGAGCCTGATCCTCTTTCTGTACGACCGTCGTCCCTTTAACCGTGGCATTTTTTGCCTTCTGGGTGGCATTTGCCATCATCCCGGAATTCATACAGATGAGGGCGGCAGCCATCGCCACCAAAATATACTTTTTCATTTTTTACTCCTTGAAATGTGAAAACATCGAATCCGGTTTTCTCCCGGACCCACCTTTTTATATTCTGCTTTGCATGCAAACGCACTCCTTCCGATGCAAACAGCATGCCACACCATATTTACACGCTATTACAATATGTTAACCGACATAACACTAGAAATTCCGCCTGTTTTTTTCCCATGGGATTTCAAAATGCGCAAAATTTATCTTGATTACCCATGAGACTCACAAATAACAGGCTGAGTTTCATACGTAATCAGAAAATTTATTGCCTGCTTCGATCTGGAAAAGAACCTTGTCAAATCGGTATGAGAGAGGTAGGAATAAACAAGTAAAGTCAAAGGAACAGCAACTATGAGATTGTAACTGGTCACAGGGATAGCAACTGTGTGGTTTTATTACCTCTGAACTGTAAATGCCTTCAGGTGCCACAAATTTTTTCAGGCTCTTCTTCATTTTTACCGACCTGTGCGGACAAAAGAGAACGTAAAAAGATGTGGTTCTGTAAGCAGTTACGCTTGGCAGTTTTTAAAAATCAATATCCAGTGCCTGTCCATAAATGAGGATTTTTGTTCGAGATCAAAGCGCACGGGAAATTTTACCGCAGGCATATTATTGATATCGGAGTCTACGCTTACCTCCGAGGATAAAATTTTTCGGCCAACGCAGATATCGGGCAAAAAGATTAACTATGGACAGGCACTATCTAACACCTGGGAAAAAACAGTCATGTTTAACGCAGAAAAACTTCTTGGAAAACTCGTGCAGGAAGTCATAGGTTCCAGCAGTGGCAAAGGATCCATGCTGGGAAATATTGCCTCCAGCGGAGGGCTGATGACCGCAATCGGCCTCGGTGTCGGCGCTTTTGAAATCTTTAAAGATCAGAACAGAAAGCAGGAGTCTCCTCCCCCTCCACCCCCACCTGGAAGTTCCCCGGGAACACCACCTCCCCCTCCCGGTTCCGGCCCGCCACCTCCACCGGTTCCTCCTGCGGAAACAAATGCAGGTATTGGTAATAATGAACTGGCAATAAGGATGATCCAGGTAATAATCAGTGCAGCTTACGCCGACGGTTATGTGGATGAAGATGAAAAGAAGGCAATTCTTGACCAATTTGGCAAGGCGGAATTGAGTGGGAAGGAAAATGAGTTTCTGCTGGAACAAATACACAACCCGAAATCCATTGATGAACTGACGGAAAACATTACAGACCCTGCCGTCTGCAAAGCAATGTATACCCTGGCAGTACGATCTGTACCCATAGACACTCCGGAAGAGAGACGATGGTTTGACAGGTTCGCAGAAGCCCTGGCCCTTGACGAAGCAACCAGAAAAGGTATAGAGACTGAGGCGGAATAAATAGTCAGGCCGCCTCGCCGGTAGATCGACTGGCTATAAATCTCCCGGCCGGCCGGTTACTGTCATTCACCACTACTCGCAAAAATAATACAATCATATAGTTGTCATCCCTGTGAGGACTTATGTCACCTCTGGCTGATATAAACCCCGCCGATTATGACCATGGCCGCAGCGCATTGAATCAATGAAAAAGTTTCTCCGAGAATCATCCAGCTCAGTATGACCGTAAACACTGGAATGAGATTGACATACAACGTGGCTCTGCTGGCGGGTACATATGCTACGGCATAGTTATAGAGGCCGTAAGCCCCGAGAGTGATGACCGCTCCCAGGTAAACTATGGCCAGGGCCGAAGACAGGTGAAAGGCACCAGGCATGACTGTGCCGGGGAGAAAAAGCAGCGGGAAATAAAAGAAACTGCCGACAAGTGCCTGGACGGCGGTGAGCAGAAAAGGAGAGTAACGTCTGGTCAGACGTTTCAGGGCAATGGTATAGCCGGTGGCACAGACCATGGCCATAAACTCCAGAAAGTTCCCCAGGACAGGATTGGGTGCATCAGAGGAGGGAGACGATTCCAGGGTCAACCAGCAGACCCCTGTCACGGCAACCAGCGCTCCAATCCATCCTTTCCAGCTTATTTTTTCCTTCAGGACGACTGATGCTGCCACCATCACCAGAACAGGAAGCATGGCTGTAATCATGCCTGCCTGGGAAGCTGTGGTATTCTCAACAGCCTTTGCTTCAAAAATAAAATAGAGACACGGCTCGCAAAATGCCATGAAGAGTATAAGCCTGTAATCTCCGGCACGATAATCCAGCGATCGGGCAAGACGCCTGCCCACCAGGAGAAAACAGAGTGTTGCCACCAGCATTCGCCCGAAAATCACAACTACAGGATCATACTCCACAAAGGCAATCTTCAGAGCAATAAAGGAACTGGCCCAAAGCACCATGGCCAGCAACAGAGCCAGTACCGGAAGCAGTTCCTGCAATCGGGATTTTGTCACACGACCATGGGCTCCTTACCCTCTTTTTCCCCCCACGAAGACAACCTGTCGAATGGGTGGATGCAGCAGTTTTCTGCAATTTCTGATAATCGCCTGAAAAACATCCCAGTCTTTTGCCGATAGGGCAGCCTGTTTTGCATATGCCCATTCTTTCTTATCCATGATTTCCTCCAGAGTTGTGTTTCTTGGACAATGTCCGGGAAACAAAAATCCCCGAACCATTTTCTGATCCGGGGGCCCTGATTTCACCACAGATACAAGACGACAACAAGTATTCCCAAACCCGGGGCACTTGTAATATGATCAGGGCAGGTATTCTGACTTCCGGCTCTTCCTACTCATCGCGCCTTCCCGAAAAAGATTCAGTGGCCTGTGCGATTTTCGTCCCCGGTTACAGCGGCGGGCCCGTCCCGGATTTACACCGGGTTCCCTTTTGGTCGCAAACATCAGCGACACCCTGATTCAATTCAGATTATCGTTTTCTTTTTTTATAGTCAACAGAAAAGGTAACTACTCACAGGGGTAGCAATTATGTGATTTTATTATCTCTGAACTGTAATTGCTCACAGGTGCCGCAGATTTTTGCAGGCTCTTTTGTTCGCTATGGCCTACTATGCGGACAAAAGAGACCGTGAAAAGCTGAGGTACCTGTGAGTAATTACCATAAAAGAATTATCGCATTTGGTCACAGGAGGAGCAACTCTGTGAGAAAAATACATTTAGATTTCAGTCTTTCTGCTGTCTTCGGATCTCAGACAGCATCTCCCGCCCCCCGTTTTCCAGGATATACTCTCCAGCTCTTTTTCCTATTTTTTCAGCATCTTTCCTGGCTCCCTTCTCCTTTCGACGGATAATATGCTGCCCGTCGAGACTGGCAAGACCTGCATGAAGAATAATCTCATTACCCTCCAGGACGGCCAGGCCAAAGGCCGGTATGGAACAGCCGCCTTCAAGTTTTTTCAGGAAAGCGCGCTCTGCCAGGAGACACACCTCACTGTCAACGTCATTGAGGCAGTCACGAATCCGACTCAGTTTTACAGAATCCAGGGAAGTTGCCGCCTCGATGGCAATGCACCCCTGACCGACGGGAGGTATAAATTTCATTTCATCAAATTCCATAACAATCAGCCCGTCATATTTCATGCGTTTCACTCCGGCATAGGCCAGCATCAGGGCATCACAGTCACCATTGTCCATTTTGGCAATCCTGGTCTGGAGATTTCCCCGCATCTCCACAGTCTCCACATGGGGATAATAGTGACGAAGCAGGGCCTTTCTCCTCACCGAGGAAGTCCCGATTCGAACCGGCCGTGAAGGATCCTCAAGGTCAATTGTTCTGTTCCTGCTCACCAGAACATCATTGACCTTTTCCCTCTCCATAAAGGCTATCAGGGCAAATCCCTCCGGCAGACTGGACTGCATGTCCTTGGCACTGTGCACGGCAATATCAGTTGTTCCCGATGCGAGCTGTTCTTCCAGCTCTTCAGTAAAAACCCCCTTACTGCCAATTTTGGCAATAGAAACATCGAGAATCCTGTCTCCCCGTGTTTCCATACTGTTTATCCGCGTCTCCATGCCGTTTTCATTCAGCGCATCTGCCACCGTCAGCGTCTGCCACATGGCAAGCTTACTTTTTCTCGAGCCAATGATTATCATAAGTCAGGTCCTGATTAAATTCACACCTGAATCCCGCAATTGCAGGATCCAGGTCATATTCTGATTACCCGTAAAAGCTCAGCCGGGCAGGAAATGTTACAAAAAATCCGGGGCAAATTACTCACTCAATTTGCTTACTGCAATTGAAATCAGTATCATATCAATATGCGATTACTTCTCTATAATATACGTTACGCAACGGGGCATAAAAACGGGTATCATCTGCCCCTGCCATTTTCCGGTTTCTTTAAAAAAACGGATGTCAATCTCCAACGGATAATCAATTTTATCTCATCAGTCAATCCTGATATTGTCGCTCTGGTGGAGGTGGATTCCGGCTCTTACAGGTCAGGAAAGTTCTGCCAGGCCGGAACCATTGCCAGAAAACTTGGATTCGATTACGTCGTGGAAAATAAATATCCCGGGGATTCCATCGCCCAGATTGTTCCTCTGCTCAACCGGCAGTCAAACGCCCTGCTCACCCGGCAGGGTATTGTCAGTCATACCTTTCATTACTTTGAACAGGGGGTAAAACGACTGGTCATTCAGACGGATTTACAGGAAATCGCCATCTTCATCGTCCACCTCTCTCTAAAATACAGACACAGACAGAACCAATTGGAATACCTGCATAACCTGACCCTGAAAACCGACAAGGAACTAATCATTGCCGGTGATTTCAATACATTCTGGGGCAGTGGAGAACTCAGTCTTTTTCTGGCCGCAACCGGCCTGAAAAATGCCAATGTGACCAATGCACCTTCACACCCCAGCCACGCCCCGCAGCGGCAGATTGATTTTATTCTGCACAGCGAGGGAATACGTATCGACAATTTTTATATTCCCGATGTCAGACTCTCCGATCATTCCCCGCTGGTCTGTGATTTTTCCTGTATTGAGAGCTGATCCAGGGGCAGTCTGACCTCAAAACGACTGCCTTCGTGCAGAACTGACCGGACTGACACACTTCCCCCGTGAGTCTCAACCACCGCCCGCACGTAATTCAAGCCCAGGCCAAGACCTTTTTCCGAGCGACTGCGATCCCCCCGGTACAATCTTTCCCAGATACGTCCCTGTTCATTTTCTGATATACCCATGCCGTTATCTTCAAAAACAACCAGGCAGAATCCTCCCTCAACTCCGGCAGATATTTTTACCCACCCTCCTGCCCGTCCATATTTAACAGCATTATCAAGCAGATTGGCCCAGACCTGGGAAATTCTTGTTCGATCAACAATGAGATGAAGTTCCTCCTCTGCCTCAAGACTCACTTCCACCTTTTTTTCCTCAGCGACATACTCATAGAGAGTGACAATTTCCGCCAGAAGCTCCCCCACTTCACATCGCTGCAGATCAAGGCGCATGGTTCCGGATTCCGCTTCCGCCACACTCATCATAATTTTCAACATGGCCAGTACCCGTTCTGATTCTTCCAGGCAGTCCGACAGGGCCTCCCTCAACTTCTCACAATCGTCATCAGCCTGCAGTCCGTATTCAGCCACGGACCGCAGCCTGGTCATGGGAGTACGCAAATCGTGAGCAACATTGTCAAGAGAATCCTGCATCTCTTTAACAAGCTGACGATTCTGGACAAGCAGGGAGTTGATCTGTTTGTACAGCCTGTCCAGCTCCGGCCCGTTTCCCTGCTCGGGAAGAAGTGTCGATTTCGGCCGGAGAATAAGCTCACTGATTGATTTTTCCGTTGAAACCAACGGGGTCAGACTCAACCGAACATAAAACAGTGCAAGTGGCAAAAGAAGCAACGAACTGAGAAGGACAATTACAATTATCCGTTTTTCCAGCATTTTATAGACACGAAAGTTTGCACGACTATCCGCGCCTGCCTGAACAATAACATTATCCCCATATTTTCCGGTAACAATGGTCAACACTCTCTGTTCCACGCCGCTGCCAATACGGAGCCAGACTCCCTCCTCTGTGGGAGACAGATCAACCAGGGCCTTGATGTCCAGATGCTCCCCATGTTCATTGACCAGAATTACATGGTCACTGCCACGAACCATTCTTATAAACGCAAGTCCCCGCAACGGCTCCCGACTTCCCATGGGGATAAAACCAAGGTGCAAATCCACGGCATTACCGGTCGCCAGGTAATCATTGAGCATTTTCCCGGTTGCTTCTCTTTCAATCTCCTGCAGACTGCCCCGGACAGTAAATAAAAGCAGGGTTGCCAGCAATGCACCACCGGACCAGAGCAGAAAAAACAGGGGCAGGGCCCGTTTTATTCTGGACCAGGAAACATCCTCCCTATTCAGCTTTAAGGACATAGCCTACGCCCCTGACGGTATGGATCATCTTTTCATTATAATCTTTATCCACCTTGTTTCTCAATCGACAGACAAGAACATCCACCACATTGGTCTGGGGATCGAAGGAGTAGTCATATACGCGTTCGAGAATTGCCGTCTTGGAGAGAACCACTCCCGCATTGCGCATCATATATTCAAGAAGAGCATACTCCTTGGCCGGCAATTCTATTTTCTCTCCTTCACGGTACACCTCATGCTTCAACAGGTCCATTTCCAGGTTTCCAACACTGAGTAAAGTTGGCAGAGTGGACTTTCTGTCTCTGCGTATCAGGGCTTTTATCCTTGCCAGCAACTCACTGAAGGAAAAAGGCTTGATCATATAGTCATCACCTCCCCTCTGCAATCCCTGGATTCGATCATCCACTGACTGTTTGGCGCTGAGAATCAGGACAGGGGTGTTCACCCCTTCCGTCCGCAGAGTTTCGATCAGGCTCAAACCATCGAGACGGGGAAGCATCAGGTCTATCACCGCGGCATCATATTCATTTGTCAGGGCATGATTCAAACCTGACTCACCATCCCCACAGACATCCACATTAAAACCGGACTCCTTGAAACCTTTCGCGATAAAGGAGCTTATTTTGCTATCGTCTTCAACAATAAGTACGCGCATTTTTCCCTCAATCCATGATAATTACGGAACAGTTTCTGCCAGTAATTCCATCTCCCTGCCGCCGGGCCCTGCGGTATGAAAAGAAATCTTCAGAACAGCTGGTACAGCTTCCCTCCATTGTTATATTGGCATCCGATAAACCAACATCAATTAACTGCTGCCTGGAAATCTGCCGAAAATCAAAATAACAGGGGCGAACCATAAAAGGGACAAATGATGGCGGTAGTTCCGTTTTATAATTGATAAATTCAGCACAGCACGGCCCCAGGGAAGAACTGATAATCCCATGCAGATTGCCGGGAAAAACACCAAAATCAGACCGCAGGCGGGCCACTGTCTTCCCAAGAATATTGATAACATTCCCCCGCCATCCACAATGAACCGCTGCTATAACCTTTCTCCGCGGATCATGGAGAAGAACCGCCTGGCAGTCAGCCTGCTGGATCATAAGACCGACCCCTCTCTGATCTGTAATCAGGCTGTCAACACCGTCCAGTTCCCTGTTTTCCACCAGAGAATTCTTCAGGGAAAAAATTGTATCTCCATGAACCTGGCGGGCCGAAAGAAGAACAGAGCTCCCCATCTTCTCCTGAATCACCATACGATTCTCCCGGACAGTCTCCGCCCTGTCCCCCACCCCAAAACTGCAATTCAGAGAGTCGTACGGGGGAAAACTGCCTCCACCATGTCTGTTGAAAAAGGCATACCGACATGTACAATCATCAACTGCCATAATTTTCTCAATTTTCACCTCGCACCTCACACCGTAACTCCTCACAGGGACAGCAACTCTATGGTTTTATTATTTCTGAACTGTAACTGCTCACAGGTGCCTTTCCCAGAGTAAAACAGTCGTCCCGCCCGGGCAAACAAAAAAACGGGAATATCCACAAAGTGGACATTCCCGCCGGGAATAACTGTTTTCGATCAGCATGGCTGGATCGAACAGTTCAACTATTTATGCCCTCCGGCACAAAAAAACAGAACAATCTTAGAAAAAGGCCTCAAAGGTCAGATAAACCTGGTCCGCCTTCTCTATTGGATCAATTCCCATCATCTGCAGTTTAGCACGATCTCCCGCATCACTTAAGTCATATGGTGCAAAATTCCAGTCTCCAGAACCGGAATAGTCATACTCATAATGCTGATATCCCAAACGAACAAATGTTTTTGCGTATTTGGAAATTGCCTCACCGGTGGGAAGATCCCAGATAGTGTACACTTCATAGACCTGACCACGGGTCGCCAGTTTGGACTGATAAATTTCATCATGTCCCGGTGCCATTGCCAGCCAGTTTTCTGAACCGTAGTTAAATTCCGCACCGAATTTCAAGCCGACCTGATCGAGATCATACCTGATACCGGCATAGAAAGAATAGCCGTTTTCATTATCGGTGTTGGGACCGGTCGGGCTGAAAGGATCATTGAGGAGACCATCATAATCGGGCCTCGTCTGTGACCAGCCGCCGGCAATAAAGTAATTGAAATCAGCAATCTTATCCTGGAACACACCGGAAGTATGAAGGATATTGCCGAGGCTTCTTCTATCACCCATGCCGCTCATACTGCCGAAATTGGCATTGATGATCGGATCCTGGAAATTCGGATAGTTGAAGAGATTAAACGCCATAAAGCTCTGAATATAGGCAAACCTGTTGCCTTTCTTCATGATATCCCAGCTCAACCCTGCAAAATCGGTATCATCCAGATGGTTGGACTCATCTTGAAGGCCGGCTTCAAATCCGCGTCCATAACAGAACCGCACGCGGCTGGTTCCAAGACTCTCCACACCCCAGCTCCAGGCATACCCCAGGGATAAACCGTCAAACGGCCAGTCCATGAAAGCCATGGGAGTCGCCATCCGCTGGTCGGTTCCCATACGAATCTGGGCCGGAGGTCCATCTGTAGTCGGGCGACGTCCAATGGAGAACCACATGGGAAGCCCGGCGATATTGTTCCAGTTCACAAAAGCCCTGTCCACATAAAGAGCACTGGAACCAACGGGTGATCTTGTTACGTTACCATCGAAAAGAGGATACATGGCTCCACTTGCATCAGTAAAAGCCGACTGGTTCCCCCATGTTTTGAACATAGCCAGTCTGCCTTTGAATTCTACATTTTCAGTGGCCTTTACACGCATATTAAGACGGAAGCGGTTGGTAAAAATGGTATCGTTGTCAACTGAGCGACCAAAAACGGAATCGGCATTGTAAAAATCCATCCGGGCACGGAAATCACCATAAAGCTTAAAGCGTGCAGCCAGATCCCAGTCCTCTGAACGATCATCAAGATCTTCGAGACTCTCTCCCAGGTCTTCCACATTGCCGTCCAGTTTTTCCACGTTCTGCGCCAGAGCACGGTTCTGTTCGGACTGTGCAGCCATGGCTGCCCGCAGCTCATCCAGTTGACGGCTCAACTCTTCAATCTTTCTCTCCATATCAGCAACATTAGGCCCGGCACCAGCCATTGACAGGGCCGGCAGAGTCAACATCCCTGCCAGTGCAATTACGGAAATCTTCTTTACCATTGTATTTCCTCCCTCAATTTTCTCTTGTATCCCTTTACGGGGGCTTATAATTCCAGCAAAAACTTTTCTCTGACGATTAAAGAAAAACAGTATTTAATATAATAGGGAATTACTATCCCACTCAGTCGCATTTGTCAACATTCTATCAAAAAAACAGATGAGCCACAAATAAACACCAATAAAATAACAGGATCCTCGAACGAAAATTCTATTTTTTCCTGATGCCCATGAAACTCACAGGTTGCGGCTGAGTTTTATTCGTCATTATAATTTGTTTTATCTCAACATATTACAATATTTTTTCAAAAAAAGCAGTTATTCACTCAAAAAGCAAATAGCCGGCTTCAGTAAACATAATATGCAACTGGTCACAGGAGTAGCAAGTCGATGATTTTATTACTTCTGAACTGTAATTGCTCACAGCTGCCGCAGATTTTTACAGTCTCTTCTTCGCTGCAGTCTCCCTGTACGGACAAAAGAGACCGTGAAAAGCTGGGGTATCTGTGAACAATTTATCATAATATATCATATTAAAATAACTTATGAATACATTTTTTCATTTTCTGAAGTGCATGATTTGGGTAAAATCATCAAACTGTACATTCACCTTCCTTTGTAATTGGTCACAGGGGTAGCAACTCTATGATTTTATTACCTCTGAACTGTATTACTCCAGCGAGCCGAAAATGAACAATCCTGTCGTCATGATTGCCTTCGGTACCACTTCAAAGGCTAAATCAACTTATGAGATCCTCCATAAAAAAATCTCACAATACTTTCCTGACCGGGAAATATTATGGGCATTTTCATCCCGGATGATCACCCGCACACTCAACCGGAAAACAAAAAAAAAGATCTGGCAACCGAAGGAACTGCTGCACCATCTCGCCAGGTCAGGATATCGTTCAGTGACGGTACAATCCCTGCACCTTTTTCCCGGAACAGAGTTTAATGCTTTAAAAAAAATAATATCCAATACGGAACTATTTTGTTATACCGGCTCCCCTCTTCTCACTTCCCCCGCCGATTACACTGAAATCTGCAACATCCTGACATCCCTTATCGCGCCATCCTCTGATACGGCCACTGTTTTTATCGGTCACGGAACAAAACATCCGGCCTGGACAGGTTATCTCTGCCTGGAAAGATACCTCAGGCGTCATTTTGGGAACAGTATCTATGTGGGAACAGTAGAAAATTTTCCGGAGACGTATAATCTTGTAGATGAAATAGCCGCAGAAGGGTTCGGAAAAGTACAGCTTATTCCCTTCTTTCTCGTTGCCGGTATGCATTATAGAAGAGATATCGCTGGAATCAACAATACTTCCTGGCAGTCCAGATTCAGGGAAAAAGGATTTAAAACAAAAGTAATAGAGCAGGATCTGGGTACATTGACAGGGTTCGACAGACTGGTAATCCGCCATATTAGAGAAGCCGCTGACATTGCACTCAAATCAGACTTGAATCGGGAGACTGTCCCCGAATGACTATTTTTAAACAATTTACGTACAAGAGCCTGGGAAAAGCGCCAGAGTTTCATGGATAATCAGGTTATTTTTTAAAAAACTTTCATTGAATTGGAAAAAAGGAAGCATTCACTGGTGGTCTTCAGAAAAGACTTCGCGGTATTGTTCAAGACGAAATTGAAACACAGAATAGGAGGGATCACGCAGCCTGCGGGTTTTATATACCCTGCTGGAGCCAATCGCCCGATTTGCCGCGTTTGAAGGAGATATCAGAGAAAGTGTCGATACTTCTCTGTTTTCAAACCTGAACACGTGCTTTCTGGGAAGAGTATCCCGGACAAGAGTCAACCGCAGTCCATGCTTTTTCAACTGCCTGCGAAAGAGGTATTCCGGCCCGTTTTGAGAGTTGCCTCCGGTAAAGAGAAGTGTTTTGATTGAAGGATGTGCATGAAGTTGAGCAAGTATGTCCCGTAACCTGATTTCCCGCATGCCAAGATCGGACGCGTCCTTTTTTTCACGTTTGCAGGAAGCCACGATATCGCAGATCCCAATGCGCTGCCGACCGAGAAATTCCTTTCTCTGCTCCACAGCTTTTTTCGAGTTATCATAGAGGAGAGAGAGGGAAAAAATCTCATCCAGTAATGGCCAGAAAAGTCCGTCACAGCTGCCGTAACAGAAGTCCACATCCTTTTTTTTTAACTCACCGGTGGAAAACCGCGGCGGCGGGAGAGTACCGACGATCAGTTTTTCCGCATCCGGCGGAATGAAAATTTCATAGGGGTGCTGATGATAAAACACTAAAAAAATCAAAACCTCTCAGGTTACACCGTTCTTGGAAAACTCCTCGGCAAGATTATTATCAATGACATAGATACAGATTTCCTTGGCACCCTGACGGGAATAGAGATGTTTCTTCTGCAGGTTTTCCATCATATAAGTGACATCATCCTGGATCTTCCGATCGTAAGTTTTAAATTCCTCCTGGTTGAAATCTTTCACAGCCCGACGGAAATTTTCATTTTTCAGAAAAGGCTCCAGCACTCTGCCCTTCAGATTGTGAACGTATTTTTCGTAGAGATGGCTATAAAGCGTCGTTTCGGTAATGGGCAGCCCGTCACGGAGCATTTCCTGGGTCAGCGCCGTTGAAGTATAGGCTTTCTGGGTCGTCGCCCTGAATGCCGGTGCATCTTCGACCTCTATCTGCAGCTGACTCTCCACCCGCCGGAAAAATTCTTCTGTGATTTCAAGCTTTTCTCCCGTGAACTCACAAAACTCCACAGCCCCCACCTCAAAATTCACCCCAAAGATATAATTGATAAGATTTTTAGAAATCTGCTCTTCGTTATAGTAATAGAGTGATTCTTTGACCTCCTGCAGTACTGTATAGTTGTACATCCTTAACAGTGAATCAAGAAAACCCATGGGAAGAATATCCCGATCCTGCTTGCAGAATTTTCTGAAGAACCTGCCCAGCATGGACATATCTATCAGTTTGTCATCCTTGGCATATGTTGTATAAAACTCATTAAACATCCTGATGGAATCCCTGCCGGACAATCCTTTCCAGCCATCTTTTTCCGATTCAGCGATTATTTTCAGCCGTCTTTTGGCATTAAAATTTTCTATATCCTCTTCAGATAACCACTCCGGAATATGGCCGGTAAAAATTTCCATTTTCAGCAGCTGCAGATGTTTGTCGCAGTACATCTCGTATTTTTCCGGGCTGTCAATCCACTCCTCCATCGCTTCTGATTTTGTTCTCAGGCGGGTTGCGATAATAACCCTGGCAAAATTATGAAGAACACGCGGCAGAAAACTCTCATCAATATGCTTGCCGAAGTTCTCCCTGTAAATATCAACTTCTGTTTTTAAATCAAGCACATATGGGATATTTATATACTCAACCCTGTCGGCGAAGGCATGCAGGTCTTTCAGCAGTTTTTTGTCCTCCGGATTCATCAGGGCAAAGAGAAGGGATTTGACCCGCTCCTCCATGTCTTCAACCTTGTGAACTCCATCACTGATAATATTATGAAGCTCCATCAACCTGTCGGTATTGTGGGATTTAATATCCATCAGCGCATAGATGCCGTTATTGGTTTTGGCATACCTGGAATAGAGGTAACTGACCCGCATTGCGCCATCCAGGGCACTATTCAACCTCCTCTGAATCATTTCATTACTCATCACATTGTGACGAAGCGGTTTGTCACCCGGATTGAAAACGGAAATTCCCTCTCCCAGTTTTCTGTTAAAGACGTAGGGCCTGGCAAAAACACATTCAAGAACCTTTGTCGGATCCTGGAGCTTTTTCAACAGTTCATCATAAATGGAACTGCAGATAGTGCAGGGCTCATCCTGGAAGATCCATTCATAATTCTTCTCGGTAAAAAGGTGCCATTTTATCTCGTCATTTTCAAAGAGATCATCAAAAAAACGGCGGCGGACATCTTTCGGGATCAGGAGAAGCGGGTGATCATGACTGGGACAGGGTACATCAAAAGTTCCCGCGAGATCCCTGCTGTCGTTACAGGCACATTTCAACTCATCCGCCAGTTCACTTTTGCCTTCACTCTCAAACACCCAGGCAAGTTTGTTGGTCAGGGAATTGAGGCTGTGCACTCCCCCCACCAACCGGTCATGTTTCAGGCGCCAGACGACTTCATAGCGGGATCCTTCCGGGGAGTTGGCATATTCTTCAAATTTTCTGAGAAGATTATTGAGAAAGGTCGACTTACCACTGCCATGGGGACCGTCAAAAATAAATATCTTATTCTGTTTTCCGCCTACCTTGAAAGATTCCACATGCCGCATCAATCGATTGGCAAACAATCTGTCCGCAAAAAAAGGCCTGTCTGACCCCTCCACAAAGAGGCGGGTACAGTCGTATTTTAAAAACCCGATGGATTCCGAATCATCTCCGCAGTCCTCTTCCTCATCACACATGTAGGTGTTGATCATATCCACATAAACCTGAAAAACATCGCGGATAAGCTGCTCGGGCCGGGCTATCACTTCCTGAAGAAAATCCGCAAAAGAAAGCGCAGGCCGGCTGTTGTTCCGCCCCTCATGTTTTGCAAGGTTCTCCATGGCATTTGTCAGATCACGCATATCATCACCATTCGTAACTGATCACGGGATTTTCAGTCAACCCGGGTTCTTGTTAATTTCCTCTCCTTCATCGTATACCTGATTCGCTGCCATTTAATCTTTCCGGCTACTGCCTCCTGACCCGGCGGACGAGTCTTCCCTTCGCCCTCCTTAACCGGTTCCGGTTCAGCGGTATAAAGAGAAACCTTTCCATCCCATAGAAATTCAACGCCCATCAGAGTCGCCTCAATATATTCACGAACCAGGGGTTTCTGTTCAAAAATATGGTTCAGGATAAGAGAGTTATTTTCATCAACATTAATTATAATTGCAGGTGGATGATAGAGAGAGTCCATGACCATCTGTTTATAATGCTTTGCCTTTCTGCTCTTGACATAGTATTCCCAGGTCATACGCTCCTTATTCAGTCGTTTGTCGGCAACAAAAAGCCTATAGGTATCAACAAAATCCTGATCAATAAAAGTATTGATGAACATGGAGTCGGAAAAATTTTCCCGCACTGCGAAAATAAATTCCTTACCCATACCCGTTTTCGCATCATATTTTCTACGCTGATGGCTGTCGGAAATACGATCAAAATCAAAAGAGAGCCGTCCTTTATCTGCTCTGGATTTCAGGTACTGAAAGAGACGCATTCCCAGGGCATACGGATTCAGGCCCACCCTGGGCATGGAAGTGACCTTGGCGTTCACCCGGGCAAAATCAACCTCATGCCCCCGGATACGGTCATCAGACAGGAACAGTTCCTCATGCCAGTAACTGGCCCACCCTTCATTAAGAATTTTCGTTCGGATCTGTGGTTGAAAATAGAGGGATGTTGTCCGGATCACTTCCATTACCGTTTTCATCCATTTATTTTCCTCCCGGTTCAGGAATTCGGAGTTTTCCATCAGAAACTTCAGCAGATCCGGGTTACGGTCCGATTTTTTTTCCTTGAGCTTTTTCCTGTAAAATGATTCAAATTCGGCATGACGCTGCTTCACATTGTCAAGAAAATGCTCCTCCCCTTTCTCCCCGAATTCCCGCATGCAGTCATTGTACCGTTCAATCTCAGCAACATAACCGGCAATGGAACTGCCCGGCTGATCCTGCAGAAATATATCAAAATAATAATCCACCATGGACAACTCCTGCCCACTCTTCTGCCCCGAAAATCCAGAGAGCAGATCAAAGTAACCAACCAGGTTATCAATGGACCTGGAAAATTCTATAATATAATCCACCCACCTGCCTTTTTCAGAACGCAGCTTTGCAATCAACCGTTTATCAGAAAGGGCTTTTGAGGCAAAATCATAGTCCCAGGTATGGCGAAAAAACAGATTATTCTGAAAAAAATCAATATGGCCGATGACATGATAAAAAATCATCACGTTCAGCCAGTCGGGATTATTATCGTTGTAAAACGATATGGGAGGCCTGGTATTGATTACCGTTTCGTAGGGATTGCTGGGATAGAGTTCATACTGCCCCTGCTCACGCAGCACTTCAACATCCTGAACCCAGTAATCATACAGAGTTGGGATCATGGTTTTCGGGGAAAGCTGCAGAAAGTCACGATTGGTTACGATATACTCAAGACTCTCATCCTGAAAACTGAGCCCCTCATCCCGGGCACGCTCCTTACATCCCTCCATGATCTTCTTCGCATGCTGGCTGATCAGTTCCATATATTCACCCCTTTACCCGCTACACCGTAATTGCTCACAGACACCCCAGCTTTTCACGGTCTCTTTTGTCCGCAGCAGTAGGCTATAGCGGACAAAAGAGCCTGCAAAAATCTGCGGCACCTGTGAGCAATTACAGTTCAGAGGTAGTAAATTCACCGAGTTGCTACCCCTGTGACCAATTACACTACACCTCACTCAAGGAAATAAGATCCCGGATACCGCTGATCAACCTGGTTTCACTGGTATCTTTTGTTATAACATCCAGTCGAAGATACTCTTTTTTCTCCTCCAGCAACCCCGAGCTCCGCAGGTATTTTTCAACCTCTGTCTGGCCGGAAATACCATAACCGTTTTCAGCAATAGTGATACCGACCCGGCTCGCGTAGGAAAGCATTTTTTCAAGTTGCGGCAGAGCCTTGTCTCCCTTTGTATCCCAGTCATCCCCGTCTGTGCCGTGAAAAATGTAAATATTGTTGTCCCGCACAAGATTCTCCTTCGCCACAATTTCGTTCACCAGCCTGTACGCGGTATAAACCTGGGTGCCTCCGGCTACCGTCAGATTGTAATATTCCTGGAAGGTTTCAACCTCTTTCGCCTCCGTATCGTGGAGAATAAAACGTGTCTCCACCTGGTTCTGGTATTGATATGTCAACCAGGAATAGATCAGTACATGCTGGTTCACTATCAACTCGGTAGGTTTACCGCCCATGGAACCGGAATAGTCCCGGACAAAGAAGACAACTGCCTGGGATTCATAATCTTTTTCCCTGGAAAGAATGCGATACACCCTGTCTTTCGGAGAAATCAACAGCTCACAGGGATCCACAACGTCACCGGGTTTAATTTTTTCCAGTCCGATATTGGTCTGCAGTATCCTCTTCAGGGTTGCCTTTTTATCAAGTATCTGGCCAAACCCACGATTTTTATCCGTCAGATCGTAGGTGTAACGTGTCAGGGACCTTTTTTTCCCCTTATCCTTCAGGTTGGGAAGCTCAAACTGCTCAGTGAGAATTTTGCCCAGGTCATAGGCGTTGGATTCAACATCATGGGACCCTCCTTCACCCTGGCCGGCACCACCCTGCCCCCCCTGCTCGGGTCTGACAGGCTGCTCACCGATAACCTCACCCTCTTCGCCGTCACCGGAACCACCTTCACCGGAACCGGGATCGTCACCATCACCATCCCCTTCTTCATTGACCCGCACTTTGTCGTGGAGCAGTTTCTCTTCCACCGTCGTAGGTATGATCACAACCTTGTCATTGCCGCCTGCACTGGGCTTGACCATTTTTCCAACCCGGATCTTCCTGGGAAAACCATCCTTTTCCCGCTGCTTATCCCTTTGCAGAAGATAATCAAGGGACTGAACTGAGGTAATGGAAACAGCCTGTTTTTCGGGAGAATCAAGAAAAAGAGTGGAATCAGTCAGGGGATGGAATTCAGACCCTTTTTTAAACAAAGACACAGCGCAGGCCATATGGTCTTTTAAACTGTCCATCAAACCGATTTCAAAAAGAATTTTATCCTCCTGTTCAGGAGACAGCCCCTTTACCTTCAAGGTGTGATAGAGAGTTTCCAGCTTTTTTCTCATGATATTTCACCCCTTTTAAACATGATCCCGAATCAGTTTTCATCAACCTGGGTACAGAAATACTCGATGGTCTTCTGGGCACAGGTGGTGCAGTAGCCAAGTTTATTCAGCATGGTTTCAATCATACGGTCATAAAGCTTCTGATTCTCTTCATTGGTGCGATTGGCCAGGGCCCCGATCAGACTGCCTGAACCGGCAATATCCGATTTCAACCGGACATCGGTCACAGCCTTGACCAGTTCCAGGTTATCCATAAAATCATAGTCGGGATTCACAGAAATCTTCTGACCATAAATCTTACGGATGGATGTCCTGAAGGAATCCTTCTGTTCTTTTGTTTTCAGGCCGAGACAATCCTCCACGGAATTAATATATCGCTCATCAATTTTCAGGGCCTGCAGTTCACCCGTCTGCGGATTCTTGTATTTCCACATCTTGTCCGAGCCCAGGTTTTCCGCATCAATCCCGATAATCATATTGACGTAATTCATCACATCCTTGCGAATAGCAAGAGGTTCATCCATATAGGCGTTGAACATTTCCGTCATGATCCGTTCACGATACAGCCCCCTGGCAATCTTAAGATCATCGAGGAACTTTGCCCTGTCATTGGATTCGGAGACATAATCAAGAATAACCCGCTCGATTGCCTGGAAAACATCATAACCAAACATGCATTTACCTTCGTTGGTCTCCGTCCCCTCCAGCATCAGCTGGATGGCCCTGCCGAGATTACGCTGACCGAGACCCTTCTGACCAAAACGCTTTGTGATATCATGCTCCTGGCTGAGCGTATCAATCACCTCGGAAAGGGTTTTCAGGCTTTTTTCCCCTGCGACCTCCCCCGCCGCCAGTTTCATGGTCTCAATGGGGGTCAGTTTCTCGGATCTGGGCAGACGGGTCAGAACCACAGCCACCGAGGCGGCATAGTTCAGATTCGGATCCTGATGCATTGCCTCTCCGGTCAGAGTCGTCTTTGTTTCATTGCCGATGGCATAGGCTGTCAATTCACTCTGCAACCCGTAGTTTGTGTTATGGGAGACATAACAGATACGGCACCTGTCAACGATCGGCGCCTCTTCCTTTTCATCAAGAAAGCGGTTGAATTCGGAATTGTTTGATGTGGCCACAATCAGGGTGTCAATGGGCCATTTATAACCGTCAATTTCCACACAGCGGTTCTGAATTATTCCCAGATACACCTGGACAAGATCCTTCTTGTTTTTATAAATTTCATCACTGAAATGAATACCGCCTCCCGCCACCCTGGCAAGTGCTCCACGCCGCAGATCAAACCGGTAGGGATTATTGGTGTCGGTAATATGGAGCAGACGCTGGATCGATTCCTCACCGAGCAGATCCACCGCCGAAGAGGTTATTTTGTCCTTTGCGGGGTATTTCCCTGTCACAGTCCCGAGACTTTCCACCAGCGGCACGGGCACAATTTCAATGAATTTAAGCATATCTTCCAGCTTGCCCCCGGTATACTCACGGATATTGTTCCAGATATAGGCGGAACACGCTCCCAGGGGGCGATAATTCTCATACCACTCCTCCAGAAGCTTGTCAGAAAGCCGGTATCGTCTGGCCAGGTACTCTCTTGAATCATTTTCCGTCTCATGAAGATTCATGGCAAGAACCATGGGGTCCTCATAAGTCTGGGATTCTATGATTTTTATATTCCCGTAGGACCCAAGTTTATCAAGATTAATAAAGCGAAAGGTGTATTTCCTGTTGGTGGATACAGAAAGAAAATCCCGGTACATTTTACAGAGATACTCAACAAGAAACGTTTTACCGTTTCCCGGTTCTCCCACCAGAACAAAGGCCATTTCCTTGGAAGACCCGCCTTCGGAGGCATCTTTTACAAAGGAGACGAAAGAGTTTATTTCGTCATACATGCCGACGATATGTTTCTTCCCTTCCCGAAAGATTTTAAAGTCAAAGGTATTTTTACCGTTCACCATCACCTTTTCGATATCTCTTTCCAGAATCATCCGGCTGACACCCTGAAAAGCGTTTTCAAAGACACGTTCACCTTTTTTCACAGATGTAATATGACGGTGGAGTGAATTATTCTTTTGCGCGGCCATCGCTTCCCTCCCTGAAAGGTTGAGATAGAATTGAAGCAAATTCGTTATACCTAATTATCTCCACAAATCTCCTGAAAGATCAAGAAAATCTAATAAATAATTCAGTGATTGGTTTTTCTTTCTTTCAATTATCAAGAGCTTGTTCACTGTATATTTATTCCGGATTCAATTTTTTTTGAACTATTCAACTTTTTTATATTGACACTTTCTCCAGAAGTTAGCATATAATGTTTAGTGCATAATCACAAAACTATCAGATGGAAATGATGGAAAAAGAACGCATATTTGAAAATCTCAGACAGGTGGCAGATGCAATCTGCGCCCTTTTCGGACCAAACTGTGAAACCTGTATCCATGACCTGACTGATCTGCAGCAGTCTCTCATCTACATTAACGGTACCGTGACAGGCAGAAGAACCGGAGCACCGGCAACAGACCTGCTGTTGAAAATGCTCCGGCAGCCGGAACCCAAAAACCTCAACAGGCACAATTATAAAACCACAACCCGGGACGGCAGGTGCCTGAAGTCCACGACTTCGATTATCCGGGACAGCAGTGGAAAACCTGTGGCGGCATTCTGTATTAATTTTGACACTACCGATTTTTTCAATGCGGCCCAGGCCCTGCAGCCTTTTATTTTCCACCGGGAAAACGACAGCGGGACCAGTCAGGAAACGTTTGCCCATTCCGCCTCCGAGACGGTGGAGGCGATTTTTGACCAGGCAGTAACAGAAATAGGCAGACAACCGGTAACGATGAATGTGGAAGAAAAAACACACCTTTTTACAATTCTGGAAAAAAATGGAACCTTTCAGTTCAAGGGTGCCGTGGAACAGATTGCCGAACTGATGGGTATAACTAAATACACAGTCTATAATTACCTGAAAAAAATCAGAAACAACACACCAGCGGAGTAAATCATGTCAAAAAAAGTCATTGCAACCGATCAGGCCCCCTCGGCCATAGGCCCCTATTCCCAGGCAATTGCCACAAACAACCTGCTTTTTATTTCCGGCCAGCTTCCCATCAACCCTGCTGACGGCAGGCTGCTTGAAGGAAACATTGCGGAAAAAACCAGGCAGATTCTGGAAAACATCAGGGCCATTGCCAAAGAGGCGGGAGCGGATCTCGACAATATCGTGAAAACCACCATTTTCCTGACAGACCTTGCTGATTTTCAGGAAGTCAATGAAGCCTATGGTGATTTTTTTCCCGAAGCACCGCCCGCCCGCTCCACAGTACAGGTAGCTGCTCTCCCGCTGGGATCAAATATTGAAATTGAATCTGTTCTTGTCCTTTAATGGCAGGAACGGAATCCATGGCCTGGCCTCAAATCCCGACTGCGGCGATACAACCCTCAGTCGAGAACTTCCAGATAAACCGGCATCCCCGGATGCTATGGCTCGGCCACAAAAAGCCTATGAAAATCCAGACTGCGGCAATACAACCCTCAGTCGAGAACTTCCAGATAAACTGATAACGTTACACACGGCTTGAAATCACCTGGAGAAAAAATGAACTTTACCGTAAAAGATATTCTTGAGATGGAAGTCACTCTGGCCCTGGGCTGCACGGAACCCGTTGCCATTGCACTGGGTGCAGCTGCGGCAGTCTCAATCCTGCCGGAGGAAACTGCCATTGATGCCATTGCAATAACGATTGATCCGAATATTTATAAAAACGGAATGGCCGTAACCATTCCCGGAAGCGGTAATATGCAGGGCCTTGACACAGCAGCAGCCCTGGGAGCCTTCGGCGGCAACCCCTCCAGAGGGCTGGAAGTCCTGGCCGGCCTGAATGGCGAAGCCATTTCCAGAGCCAGACAGCTGCTCGACGAAAATAAAGTGTCGGTAACACTCCGGGAAGAACCGGGACTCTATGTCCGCACCATTATAACTGCTGGTGAAAACGTTGCGGAATCCCTTATTGTCGATCTGCATAACAATATCGCTTCCCTTAAATTAAATAATATCGAAGTAAAAGATTCCCCACTCCTTTCCACTTCCAGCAGGAAAGGAACAAAACACCCCCTTGCAGAACTGGAGAACTGGCTGAGGGAATTAACCCTTGAAGATATTCTTGAACTGACGGCAGACCTGGATGACGACGACCTTAATTTTCTTGAAGAAGGAGTAAAACACAATCTTGCCCTGGCCGAACATGGCCTGAAATACGGCACAGGCCTGGGTATAGGCAAAGCTATTGACCGGTTGCTCAAGCAGAAACTCCTTGTCAAAGACATGTCCACCTCGGCAAGACGTCTCACCTCGGCAGCGGCTGATGCGCGGATGGGAGGGGTAAACCTGCCGGCCATGAGTTCTGCCGGCAGCGGGAACCATGGTCTGACGGCGATCCTGCCCATCTGGGCCGTAAAGGATTTCATTGATCATGACCGGGATACCATTCTCCGGGCCATCGGCCTCAGCCATATTATTACCGCTTACGTCAAGGCCCACACGGGAAGGTTATCTGCTGTCTGTGGTTGTTCCGTAGCCGCCGGAGCAGGGGCAACGGCAGGAATCACTTATCTTGTCGGTGGAGACGTACACCATATGGAAGGAGCCATCAAAAATATTCTCGAGGATCTGGCCGGGGTAATCTGCGACGGCGCCAAGGCTGGTTGCGCCATCAAACTCAATACAGCGGCAGGTGCCGCCGTACAGGCTGCGCTCTTCTCCCTCCAGGGAGTCAATGTGAAAGACACAGATGGCATCATTGGAGATTCCACCCGCAAAACCATTCAGAACATGGGAGAACTCAGCCATGACGGTATGACCCAGACCGATAAGACCATTCTGAAAATCATGCTTGAAAAACAGATGACCAGAGAGAAAAGTAAGAAAAATTCCTGAGTCTGTGACGACTTTGTGATTTTTTATCTCATTACATACAAAACTCAGTCTGCCACCTGCGAACCCGGGAAAACGAAATGCTCACAGATGCCACAGCTTCAGGAAACTGAAAAATTATCCCCGTCGAGCCATCTTTTTAGTACGAACAAGCTTCCCCTCTCCGGTAACTTCAAGATAGCCAAGCCGGAGCAGGAGCAGTGTTCCCGGGAAAATATCCTCTCCGAACGGTTTTCGGATTTCCCATTTTGCGCTGAAAAGACTCCCGGGCAAAAGTGTTGCGTCATTCTCACACTCCAGAATCATCGGATAAAAACTGCGCTGTTCAAGACGTTGTATAATGGCCTGTTCCACCTCACTTCGCTTCAGTGCTGTCTCCAGCAGCCAGTCCGGCAATTCATCCGGCAGATTGCGGAAATGAAGATAGCTGCTCAACAGAATATCATTTCTGCCGCCCCAGCCGGCAGCATTCCGGAGATCTTCAACCTTGTCCGGATTATACAAAAACCCGGAATCGTTGCTGACAAGATAAGGGTAATGGGGAGCAAACAGATATTCCCTGTTCCCCCCGGACATGGAGAGACCGAGGTGATGCTTGATAACTTCAAGTGTCTCCTCCCAGGACTGCCTGATTGCACGGGAACTGTTCCGCCTGTTCAGACTGAGAGTCAGCAGGGACATATCCTGCCGGGTCACTTTTCTGCTTGACTG
Source organism: Desulfomarina sp. (assembly GCF_054039375.1). NCBI lineage: Bacteria > Pseudomonadati > Thermodesulfobacteriota > Desulfobulbia > Desulfobulbales > Desulfobulbaceae > Desulfomarina > Desulfomarina sp. The sequence continues at coordinate 34,280 of NZ_JBPLBA010000251.1, forward strand.
GGTTACCTTGATTTTGAGCAAATCCTTCAAGGTTTTTATATCCTTTATTTTCCTGAACTTGACCTTTTTTCCCACTCCTGCGGCCGAATGGAAATAAGCCAGTAGAGAAAAAGACTCCCGCACCCGCCTGTCCTGATAATAGTTGCCCGCAAATCCTGCAAAACCGTTATCTTCTTTACCATGAGATTGCCAGTTCTCCTGAAACGCCCGCAAAATACCTGTTCTGCCGATTTCGGTGTGCAGTCTCTGCAGGTACCACAGCCCGTTGTCTGATCTGTTTGTAAATTCCAACGCGGGAAGCCGGGAAATCCCGCTCATGGCAGGACTATCGAGTTCCAACAGCAACCGGGCAATAATATTCCCGCTTCCGACTATTCGTTGCAGGCGGACAAGTTTTTCGTTGTTGTTTTTTTCCTGTAAATTCCCCGTTTCCAATGAAAGCCGAACTACGGTTTGCAATTGGGCATCAACTGTCCGTTGCAATATTTCTGCGAGATCTTCATGGGAAAAAAGCCGGGCCACAAAGGTCACCATAATATTTCCCATGGAATTGCGACCTGCAAATGCAATGAACCGTTCCAGAAACTCCGAGTCTGCCGGCATGAAAGAACCTGTTTCAGCCAGCATGGCCAGGATATATAACTTGCTCACAAGCAATCCATAATCACCGGCACCGGGAACATCTCCTGAAACCCGGCGAAAATCTGCCGACAGGCTCCCCGCCAGCGCTCTCCTGATACTTTGCTGAAGTTCCCTGTCATGAAAAAAGGAAGCACTTCGAACCAGGCCGGCAAGTTCCAGCAGAACGGCGACATCTTTATTTCCACGGCCTCCGGGAAACCGGGGTATTCCGGGAAAAATTTTCTTTGACCATAACCGGCTGACACTGACCGCATCCTCTTCCCGCAGGCCGAAAGCCATCAGCGTCAAAAGAGTCTCAAAGTCAAATCGCTTTCCCGTAACCAGTCCAGCAGCAAGGGAAGCGGAAAGCCCTGTCTCATCTTTACCTGCCAAAAGAGCTTCACCCCTGATTGCGGCCAGGCGCAGATTCTCATTTGCGGATTCTCCCAGCCTGGCAAAAACCTCTTCAAATTCGGGATCTGCAAGGGAAGAAATGCCGGACAGAAAAAGGTTGACGACCGTCTCCACAAAGCTATTGGCCCTTGGAAAAGTAAGTCTCAGATCCTTTCTTCTGCCATATGCCAGAATCATATCAACGAACTGTCGACCATCGAAAAAAGCAAAACTATCCCTGAGCAGTTCCGGGGCTATACCCGTCCTGCCCCTTTCCTTCATGGTTTCAAAAACACTTGGCACTCCACGCGAACTCCGCCCGGAAACCCTGGAATCCTGAAGGGATGCATTTTTTATTTCGGAATCCCTGCCGGTAAAAATTGTTTCCAGATCTCTTTTCCTGGACTCAAGGAGCAGAACACCCCTGAACACAACAGGACTTCTCCCCACAACACGATCATAGAGAATCCTGCGAAAGGATATTCGTTTTAAGGCAGCTGTTTCGCCAAGGGTTTTCAGTACACTCACAGCACCATCAGCTGTAGTCACCATGAGACAATCATCAAGAATTGCCTCTGGCAGTTTTTTCCAGTTCTCCATATCTTCCACGGCAGGAAGAAAGAAGAAACCAGGTTTTTCAGGGGAACTGAAAAGATAGGAAATCAGTGGCCCGGAAAGAAATGCCTGTTGCCCGCACTGCCGCTCTCCTTTTTCGAAATATTTTTCGGCTGCTCTTTTTTTCCTGTTTTCTCCGATGAGAGCATCAAGAAACCGCCTGTGGCTCTCCACCTGCTCCACTGGTAATACCGACCAGGAATTCAGAAGAATATACCCGGAGTTGTTCTTCTTTTTCTGCAGGAGGGTTGTGGCAAAATCATCATAGCTGACCAGAAACTGCGGTTTCTTCCATCGGGGCATAACCTGATTGTCCCAATATTGCAGCGATGCCAGGTAATGACCGATCAGGTTCCTCCTCAACCTCCTGTCCACCGCCACAAAATTACTGAAAATATTACTGGAATCACTGCGAAGGGGATCAATACCCGGATCACAGGTGTTAAGACTGCTCTTGACAAATTCATTCTCTATTTTTCGACTTCTGATATTTTCCAGATCATATTGCCCGCCGAGAAAAGTGGAGGAAACAGTGTAACTCATTTTCAGGGGATGATTGCTGGTCCCCACGATTTTTCTAGAATGCCCTCCGGATTCATTACTGTTTTTTTCATTCTGCAACCGATACCGAAGTCCGGCTATCTTTGAAAGTGCGGGATAGAACTGAAAGACAAAGTCCTCCAGAGGAAACACGTCACCAGCCTTCCAGGGCCTGATCGAATCCGCCGACACCCGGGTGGTTTCAACCACAATTCCGTTGCTGTTTTCCATAATTTCCCCGGCAATCTTCCCCGGTGCTATATAAACCTGCATATGGCCAATGACATCTCCACCGGTGGTCCGCAACAACCCCCTGTTTGAACCGACTTCCAGTTGAGGGTACAGATCATCCAGATAGGCGAGGACTTCCTTGGTCCCCCCCTCGCAGTCATTGAGATTATGATATAGTCCGTCAAGCAGCAGCCCACTGCCATTACCGGGATAGTACTTGTTTTCCGCATAGGCCTGGAGAATGGTTATCAGGGAATAGATGTCCGGTTCTCTGGCCAGCCGTTTCCGTATTTTCATGAGTCGCTTTTCATAGCGTGCCAGTGCATCTTCCAGTGTAAAGGCTGGTGCCATCCCCTTCTCAATCAGCGCTCTGCTGAGATAATAATATTCCGCTGAAATAATGAAGAGGGAAAATCTCATGTTCAGAACAGAATCTTTGAGATCCTCTCTGACGCTGTCAACAAAGGATTTCTCCCTCTCCTGCAACTCTTCCCTGGAATAGGGTGCCGGTACGGAATCGATGAAAATATCGCCCTTGAGGGTGGAGGTTCTGGAATCCCTGATTTCTTCCCAGATTTCAGTTGATGGTTTATCCGGAATAGTATTACTGGAAAAAACAGGAACCAGAAGTCGACCTGGCGGAGTCTTCCTTCCGAGAAAATGGCCGTTTTTCTCCCGTGAAAAAAGAGGAATGAGTGGGACTGTCGGCACAGGCCCAGGCTGTACGGTTCTTACGCTTTTCCTGTCACTTTTGCCCGCAAGACTGAAAGGAACAGATGCTTTTACAATTCCTTCAATGGGAGTATTTCTGTTAAAATCCTGTTGTGTTGAATGAGGAACATTCACTTTCTCCCCGGCTGCGGTCTGCATTTTTTGCAATTGTTCCCCGGAAAACCTCTCCCGAAACAGCAGCAGAGAATCTTCTCCGGAAAAAAGCGCAACCAATGCAGCCAGCACATGGAGGACAAGCGTTAAAAAAAATGGAAGACAGTATTCTTTGTACTGAAAAGATTTTTTCACAACAAACCGGGGTACAAGAGTATTAATTTTCTGTTTACAGACACGAGTTAATAGCGTTCCACCTGGGCGTTGCCCGGTCAAATTTAAAAATAACTTTTCTGATTACATATGAAACTCAGCCTGTTATTTGTGAGTCTGGGGATTGGGCCTGTTTTATCAGGCGTATTTCAAAAATCACATTAGACTGATTATAAAATGATCTGGACTGACACTTTTTCATTTGAATTCCTTATCAATT
>NZ_JBPLBA010000252.1:0-3221 GCF_054039375.1 Desulfomarina sp.
AAATGAAAAAGTGTCAGTCCAGATCATTTTATAATCAGTCTAATGTGATTTTTGAAATACGCCTGATAAAACAGGCCCAATCCCCAGACTCACAAATAACAGGCTGAGTTTCATACGTAATCAGATAGTTTTTTGTGGCTGAGCCATTAAGTCCGGCCATGCCGGTTTATCTGTAAATCTCCGGCTGAGGGCAGTACCGCCGCAGCCGGAATTTCATCGTTTTTTTAAGTCTGACCACAGAGTCCAGCCATGCGGCTAATAGGCCTTTTCATCATTGATATCACTCATGCCGATTTTCTTCGAATCCATCTGACTCCAGACATAGGTGACATAGGCCAGAACACCTGGAATCATAAAGGCGACATAAGTCATCGCCGTCAGAGTGAAATGGCTTGAAGAAGCATTGTAAATAGTGAGACTGGACTGCAGATCCACCTTTGACGGATAAAAGGCCGTATTATTGAACCCCGCCGTGAAAAAGATCGCAAGCCCCACAAATACCGTGCCGAGACCGCCAAACCAGATACCTTTTGTGCTTGTGGCAAGACCGGTTCGCAGAACCCCCATAATAACCAGAATAATACCGACAAGCAGCATGCCCAGTACTACCGGCATGGCCAGCAGATTTCCCAGGTATTTATAGGATACCATACTGACAACCCCGTTCTCGTCAAAACCGTAACCGTCAATGATGAGAAGAGCCACCAGCACATAGAGGAGAAACGGCAGGGAGTAAAGAAAATTCTGCAGACAGGCTTTACGCAGACGTGTTTCAAGGTTCGGGGCTTCGGAAAAATCTATATTATTGACCAGGTACATGGCACCGAGGGTCCGGGCATTCAGCACAAGAAACAACCCCAGGGCCAGGTTAAAAAAGGAAAAGGCGGCTTCCACACCTCGAAGAGCATTTGTCCACACTACCTGATTCAGGCTGTTCAAAGTAAAATTTGAGCCTGTAAAAAAGGTACCGACAGCCGCACCGATCAGGAGAATGCCCACTGAACCATTAATAAAAAGAAAAAGTTCATACACCTTTTCCCCCAGGAAGTTACTCGGCTTTGTACGATATTCATAACTCACGGCCTGAACGATAAAGGTAAAAAGAATCAGCATCCATACCCAGTATGCCCCGCCGAAACTGGTGGCATAGAATTTCGGGAAAGCCGCAAAAAGTGCCCCGCCGAAAAGAACCAGGGTGGTGAAGGTCAGCTCCCATTTCCTGCCCAGTGAGTTTATTACCAGGGATCGCTCCACCTCATCTCCCGCAACCTGCCAGAGCAGGGTCTGTCCTCCCTGCACAAAGGTCAGAAAGAGAAAGAGGGCTCCCACAACCGAGCAGATAATCCACCAGATCTGCTGTAGTGTCATTAAATCCAGATTCCCAATCATTTTATACACCCTCCGGTCCTGTTTTTATCTGCTTGAGCATTATTTTAACTTCTGCTATCAGCAGTACGGCAAACAACAAAAAGAAAATCGAAAAAGTCGCGATGACATTACCCTTGGCAATATTGGTAGTCGCCACCTTTACGGGCATCAGGTCCTGAATGGCCCACGGTTGACGCCCCACCTCGGCTACAACCCAGCCCAGTTCCGAGGCAATCAGTGCCAGAAAGAATGAAAAGAAACCGAGAACCAGCAGCCAGGTCTTGTCTTCAAGATTTTCCTTGTAGGAAAAATAAAGATAAAGCATCAACAGAAGGATGAAAAAGGAACCCAGATACACCATGCCATGGAAAGAATAATAGGAGGAGGCTACCGGAGGTACAAGTTCTTCCGGGGAATCCAGGTAACCGAAACCAAGGTAGTCCTGATTCACCTTGAACCGCTCCAGGGCAGCAGCTTTTGCTTCCATGTCTCCTGCCTTGTCGGCCGCCTTGATTGCTGCAAGATCAGCAATGGCAGCCTTGCCCTTTTCGATCTTGACCGAGGCCGGTACAATACCTTCCGCCTCATTGCCATAAACGAGGTCCTTGATTCCGGGCACAAACCCGTTTAACTCCCGCTTGGCAAGAATTGAAAGCCCTTTTGGCAGTGATATTTCAAAAGCAAACGGCTTCTGACCGTCACCCAGCCGCTTGCCACTGGTCAAAACCCCGAACGCCACGATATCAGCACCCCTGGCACCCTCATACAGGCCCTCATAGGCAGCGAGCTTCATGGGCTGGTACGTCCCGTTCGCGAATGCAGATTCATCCCCGGTGAAGGCCGTGAAGAGTGACGAGAGCAGGCCAAAGACCGAGGCAACAATAATGGATTTCTTGGCCATGCCTACATGACGTCCCTTGAGGAGATAATATGAGGAAACTGTAATGACGAAAAGAGACCCCACAACAAAACTGGAACTGGTTGTATGGGTGAATTTGGCAATAGCCACCGGAGAAAAGAGAATCTCCCAGAAATTCTGCATCTCAAACCGGGCACTCTCAGGATTGAAAGCCATACCCACTGGCCTCTGCATCCAGGCATTGGCAACCAGAATCCACAAAGCTGAAAGGTTGGAACCGATGGCAACCATCCAGGTGGAAAAAAGGTGAAACCCCTTTGAAGTTCTGTTCCAGCCGAAAAACATGACGGCGAAAAAAGTCGCTTCCAGGAAAAAGGCCAGAATACCTTCAATTGCCAGAGGGGCACCAAAAATATCCCCGACCATCCATGAATAATTGGACCAGTTGGTACCGAACTGGAATTCCAGGATTATTCCTGTAGCAACACCAATCGCGAAATTTATTCCGAACAGCGTCATCCAGAATTTTGTCAGAATCTTCCATTCTTCCTTGCCACTCTTCACGTACATGGTTTCAAAAAAGGCGCAAAGAAATGACAGTCCCAGCGTCAAGGGGACAAAAATCCAGTGATACATTGCTGTCAGGATGAACTGTGCCCTTGCCCAGTTCACCATGCCCAGATCAATTTCACTCATTACAGCATCCTCCGTTTTTAATTTTTGGCTACCGGCCTTGTCAGCTGGTCGATGACATGGTCGGCCCTTTGTTGATCTGTCGAAAAAGCAGTATTGAGATAATTGGGAAAGAAAAACAGTTTTAAAACAGCAAACATAATTATCAGTTTGATGATTATGATTTTCCACAGGGTTTTACCAACAGTCATCCTGCGAAACCCATCTCGATAAAACCTGAACAGTTTTACGGGATACTCCTTTACCATGACAGAACCTCAAACTCCATATCCCGACAGGGGACATATTTTCTAAATTCCAC
>NZ_JBPLBA010000253.1:0-4488 GCF_054039375.1 Desulfomarina sp.
TGGATGTCCCGGAACATTTGCCCTGGATTCTCCTCCACATGCAGTGCTTCAAAGTTCAGGCTCAGGGGGCCTGTGTGTATTTTGACTCTCGCCCGGGTGCCCGGACTTATACCTTCAGCGCTGGAAACGACAGTGGTCTTTTCCCAGGGAGGCAGCAACCGGCCCGGTCTTGCATGAAAAGCATAAAGTTCATGCGGCGAACATGGATAACGGGATCGATGGATGAAGGTGTCGTAATCTGTAGTCAAGTGTTTCGGTCCGGGAAAGTAGGAATATTTCGTTTATTGTAGTCACCATGAAGTGATTGACAAGGTTTTTCACCTGATTTGTACTCGTGGGGTACCTGTGACCAGTTACATTTGCACAGGGCAATTACGTGACAGAGATGTTTTTCTTTTACCATGAAAGCTATTATGAAAACCTCTTCTTTTGTCTTTACCTTTCCAGATGAGAAAAAATTAAGGGAAACAAATCCTTTGAAAATAGGCAGTACTCCGTTCCACCTGGAAATGACTGGTGGACAGGTTGAGCAGGCCAGGTTACTGGATACATTCACTGAAGAGGTGAGAAAGTCGGGAAAACTGCTGTTGTCGATTGATGATCGTCTGCTTCTCTTTGACTGGGCCTCAGGAGATATTTTTGAACAGACGGTGGATTATTTCTGGTCGTTTCTATCGGAACTGAAGAACGGTCCCGTTCGTGATAATCTGGGCGGTGTCTCGGAAATCAGGGCGATCAGTCCTGTGGCCGGATTGAAGATAAGGCGGGATAAGGGGCTGGTTCTTGATGATGAGATCAAGACAAGGGTCAGGCTGTTATTTTTTTCCTTCAGGCGAAAGAAAAAAACACTTCTGTTCGGGGTAACCAGGCCCCTCAGGGGGTATGAAAAGAGTCATGGAAAGGTTATCTCCTGGCTTCTGGCTGAAGGAGCGCAGAAAACCGGTGATTCTCTGACGGTCTATACAAAGCTAGCTATACCGGTGAGGAACTATTCGGTAAAACCCCGGTTGCCGATTTCCGGGACCGATGATATCAAAAAGAGTGTCACAGCCATAATCAGAACTTCTCTTACGGTTGCCGAGCTGAATGAGCCGGGGATCCTGGCCGATATTGATACTGAATTTCTCCATGATTATCGGGTGAGTTTTCGAAAAATCCGTTCGGCACTGAGCCTGTTCAAGGGCGTTTACGGGAGGGGGAAGACAGCCAGGTTGAAGAGGGAATTCAGCGAGCTCATGAAGAAGACAAATCGTCTCAGGGATCTGGATGTGTATCTCCTTGACCGGCAGCGATATTTTTCCCTGGTGCCGGAAAGCAGCCACGAAGGGTTGGAAATCCTTTTTTCCCGTCTGCAGCGTGAGAGAAAACAGGAATACCGTAATTTCTGCAGACTTCTGAAAAGCAGGAGTTACAAAAAGGACATGGACACCTGGAAAAACATGTTCAATGATGCAGACCACCTGCCTGACGGTCCCCACGGGAAGAAGGTGTCGTCCGCTTTTGCGGCGGAACGAATTTTAAAACGGTATGAAAAGGTTTGTGCAATTGCCCGTTCAATTGATGATCAGACAGAAGATGCGGTCGTCCATGAGCTGCGTATAGAGTGTAAAAAGCTTCGTTACCTCATGGAGTTTTCCATACCGTTATTTGGGGGGAAGAAAATAAAGAAACTCATTCGTTCCCTGAAAAGACTGCAGGACAATCTTGGCCGATTCAACGATTATTCCGTCCAGCAGCATCTTCCCGCCAGCTTTCTGGAAGGAAAAATGAAACGGAGTCGCGAGGAAATAAAAATGGCCGAGGCCATTGGTGCCCTCACTGCAATGCTCTACCAGCTGCAGTGTCGCGAAAGAAGTCTGGTCATGGAAAACTTTGCCGAATTTGATAATAAGAAGGTGCATGCGGCCTTTTACGAACTTTTTGAACCTCAGGTTAAAGGACTGCCGGAATGAGAATAGTGGCCTGTTACAGTAACAAAGGCGGTGTCGGCAAGACCGCAACGTCCGTTAATCTTGCCTACAGTTGTGCCATGGACGGTTACCGGGTACTGCTTTGCGACCTGGACCCCCAGGGGGCTTCCGGTTTTTATTTTCGGGTGAAACCGTCCAGAAAATTGAAAAAGCAGGCCTTTTTCAGGGATGTGGATTGCTTTACGGGGGCTATTCGCGCCAGTGATTTTGAAAACCTGGACCTCCTGCCGGCCAATATGAGTTACCGTGATTTTGACATCTTTCTCTCCCGCATGAAAAACAGCAGATCCCGGCTGAAAAAGGCCTTGAAGAGTGTAAAAAATGATTATGATATCCTTATTCTTGATTGCCCCCCCAATATTTCTCTTCTTTCGGAGAATGTTTTCAGGGTGTCTGACAGGATTGTGGTGCCGGTGATTCCCACAACCCTCTCCGAGCGGACACTGGAGCAGTTGTTCGGGTTTTTCAAGGAAAGAAAGTATCAGAGAAAGAAACTGTTGCCGTTCTTTTCCATGGTGCAGAGAAGCAAAAAACTTCACAATGAAACCATGGTGAGAATGAAGAAAAAATACAGGAAATTTTTGCAGAAATCGATTCCGTTCTCCACTGATATAGAAAAAATGGGTCTCTCCAGGGCACCGGTCATGGTGTACGCGGAACGGAGTGCAGCGGCAAAGGCTTACAGGAAACTGTGGCGGGAAATCAGGCGGGAGATGGATCTGTGATGTGAAATTTCATGGGAAAGTGCATGGCGGGCCACTATGGGTAAAAAGAAAAAAAAAGACAAAATTAATAAAAAAGATAAAAAAAAACAAAAAAGGGAAAAAAGATAAACTCAAAAAGAAGTGCTGCGGTAAATTTCTAAAGAAGAAAGGAAAAAGATGCTCCAAATGCCCGGACGGGTAAGAAATTCAGGCTATCTTGAAAAGTTGTTTTTTTGCCCGATCTCTGTGTTGCAGGGAAACAAAAAAACAGTCGCATGTACTTGATATTCTGTGAATTTTAAAGGAGTTCTTCAGTTAAAAGCGAAACTTCACCCCGGCCTCAATCCATCGTTCAGGGTTGGGATAAAAACTTGACCAGTATTGATCGCCATTAAAGAGGTTATGGACGGTCAAAAAAAGGTCAAAACCGGATCCGAATGAAACAGTCGAAAAATGTCTGTTGATATTCAGATCCCAGATGAAGTCTTCTTTCTCCTCGAACGTGGTTCCTTCCAGCCATTTTATGGCAGTGCCGAACAACTGGAGAGAAAAAAGCTCCGGGTTGGAGTAATTCACTTTTATCTGGGTGTTGTAAAAATCTTCACTTGATCCACTGTCCGGATCATCCACGGTATAAGTGAATCCACCTGCCACGCTCAGGCCATGGAAGGGAACGGATTCCGCTTCTACTTCAAAACCGGATCTTCTGGTGTTGTCGTTATTTTCAATATGACCTGTATCCGGGTTGAATTCCCAGATATCATCGATATCATGATAGAAAAATGTTGTTTTGCAGAGCAGGAAAGGAATGGATCTGGTTTCCAGGCCCGCTTGTATCGACCATATCTTCTCCGGTTTGAGGTTGGGGTTGCCAGCGGGTTGATTCCTGGAGATATCTCTCAGCAGGGAGAAGTAGGGGGTGGAAAATCCGCGGGCCGCGGTGATTCGCAGCCTGTTGTTCTCCGTTGCCCGGTAGACCAGACCGAGACTGGGGCTGAGAAAATCATCACTGATGGAGTTGTAATCGTAGCGAATTCCAGGGGTCAGGGTAAACCTGTCCCACGAAAGGGTATCATTTATATAGACACCAACTGTCCTGTTGGTGTCCGGTGGAAGCTGACCGGTCGGCGGTACTCTCCAGGCGGCAACGGCTGGGGCGGATGAGTTCACTGAGGATTCAAGTCTGTTATAGACATATTCGGCTCCGAGTACGAACGTCTGGATGTCGTCATTATAAACCAGTCTGCTGTTGAGGTTGTAACTTTTTTCCCTCCAGTATTGTTTCGACAGTGTTTCACCCGGAGAGCCGATCATCCCTGACAGTACATTGTATTCTTTCGTATAGTTTCTGGCAATGATTCCTCCGCTTAAATGAAAGCTGAGCAGGTTTCCCACTGACTGGTCCAGAGCGCTGGTGAAAAAACCGTCCCGGTTTTCTGTTGTGATCATAAGGTCAGCCGGAAGAAAATTGAGATTTTTCCATTCAGGCCGAAAACTGCCTCCGCTCAGCATCAGTTTCATTCCGGATTTGAGCGTTGTGTTCCCTTTTACATAGACCTGGGTATTGTCAAAGAATCTGTCCTCTTCCAGTCCGTCTGAATGTTGGTTGCCGGCAAAAAGATAGTAGCCTCCCCCCTCTCCCCTGCCTGAAAGTTCAACCTTCAATTCCCGGCTGTCAGCAGTCCCGTAGGAACCGGCCATCTGCCCTTCATGTCCCTTTTTCCATGCTTCTTTTGTAATGATATTGATTACACCGCCCATGGCTGAACCCCAGCTTGAAGAGGCGGGGCCTTTGATTATTTCCAGTCTTTCAA
>NZ_JBPLBA010000254.1:0-7800 GCF_054039375.1 Desulfomarina sp.
CAGGCTGAGTTTCATACGTAATCAGATACCTTTTTTTATATAATGCACTGACTCAACACTCCCGTAATTTCTCTTTAATAATTACCATTACTTTTTACAAATGAGTATTATAATTAATCCATGACCGATTTTCTCAATTGACTACAGAATCCTGAATGCGGTGATATAACCCTCAGCCGTGGATATTCAGATAAAAGAGGAGATAAGCATGCATATTGGTATACCGAAAGAAACACAGAAAGGTGAACGACGGGTCGCAACAACACCTGATGTCGCCAAACTTATAAAGAAACTCGGTTTTGAAGTCACTGTCGAATCAGGAGCCGGACTGGCTTCAAAATTTACAGATGACGCTTACCAGGAAGCTGGTGTCAATATCGCCAAAGATGTAAAAACACTTTATGACACATCGGACATAATTTTAAAAGTTCGAGCCCCCGGATTCAACCAGGAGCTTTCCCTGGATGAAACGGAATTGTTTCGCGAAGGACAGACACTTATCAGTTTTATCCAACCCGGCCTGAATGAGGAGTTGCTCAAACAACTCTCGGCCAAAAAAATATCGGTCCTGGCCATGGATTCAATTCCCAGAATTTCCAGAGCGCAAAAGATGGACGCGCTGAGTTCAATGGCAAATATCGGCGGCTACCGTGCTGTAATAGAGGCGGCCCAGCACTTCGGTCGTTTTTTCACCGGCCAGATAACAGCCGCGGGCAAAGTTCCGCCTGCCGCAGTTCTTGTTATCGGCGCCGGTGTAGCCGGCCTGTCTGCAATTGGTACGGCCAGGAGCATGGGGGCAATCGTCCGCGCTTTTGATACCCGCCCCGAGGTAAAAGAACAGGTCGAAAGTATGGATGCCGAATTCCTGATGCTCGATTTTTCCGATGAAAACGGCAGCGGTGAAGGTGGTTATGCCAAGGTAATGAGTGATGAGTTCATCAAAGCTGAAATGGCTCTTTTTGCGGAACAGGCAAGAGAAGTTGACATAATTATCACTACGGCTCTCATCCCGGGCAGACCTGCTCCTGAGCTGATCACCGAAGCAATGGTGCGCAGCATGAAGGAAGGCAGTGTCATCGTTGACCTGGCCGCGGAAATGGGCGGCAACTGTAAACTGACGGAAGCAGATAAGGTCATAGTGAAACACGGTGTTACCATAATAGGTTATACGGATTTACCATCACGTCTCGCGACCCAGTCAAGCCAACTGTATTCCACCAACCTCCGCCACCTGCTTACTGAACTGACTCCCGAAAAAGATGGGAAAATCAATATCAATATGCAGGATGAGGTGATTCGTGGTGCAACTGTAATCAGGGAAGGTGAAATAACCTGGCCACCCCCTCCCCCCAGGCTTTCAGCTTCACCTCCAAAACAGGAACAGCCCGCCGCACCACCGGAACCAGTAGAAGAGAAAAAACCGAATCCTTTAGGTGTGATTCTACCTTTCGTCATCGGAGCATTGGCTCTTCTGGGGCTTGGAGGTATTGCTCCCCCTGAGTTCATGTCCCATTTCACCGTCTTTGTTCTGGCCTGTTTTATCGGTTATATGGTTGTCTGGAATGTGACACCGTCCCTGCACACACCCCTCATGAGCGTAACAAACGCGATCAGCTCCATTATTATTATTGGCGCACTGCTCCAGATATCTTCGGAAAGCCGGTTAATCATGTTTCTTGCCGGAATCACCATTCTTATAACCAGCATAAATATTTTCGGTGGATTCGCAGTTACTCACCGCATGCTTGCCATGTTCAGGAAATAGGAGGAAACCCATGACACAAGGTATTGTTACAGCAGCCTATATCGGGGCAAGCATCATGTTCATACTGGCCCTTGGCGGACTCAGTCGGCCGGAAACTTCAAGAAGGGGTAATTTTTTTGGTATCCTGGGTATGATACTGGCGCTTTCAGCCACTGTCATCGGGATTGTATCGAACAACTACTTTATCTTAATTGCAGGAATTCTCATGGTAGTGTCAACTTTTCTGTGTGAAATTGTTCCAGGCCAATTTTTTAAGGTTCGGAAGGTTTCTTCCCACTTTTCCAATCGGATTTGACCTCCAATGCAATTCCATTCTCAGTGAAATAAAAGCCAGGAGCCGGTAACAGGCATCCTCTCCAGCCACTATTTCCATTGGTTTGGTTCTTCGTTTAAATTCCTTGTTTAATCGTTCAATTACGTTCGTTGTCCGAAGAGAAATCCACTCCTCCTGTGGAAAACTGAAAAACGTCAGGCAGGAATCGAGAGATCGGTCTAGACAGGCAACTGCCGATGGTAGATCCTTCCCCCATCTGCTGATAAAATTTTCATAGAGCTCAAGGGCTTTTTTCTTAGAAGAAGCATAAAAAATGGACCTTACTCCATCTGCGACAATTTCCTTTTGTTTCTTAGGAACTTTTGCAAGTATATTTCTCGCAACATGCACCTGACAACGCTGTACACGGGCATTGGAAAATTCTTCCCGAAATACTTTCTCAAGACCTGGAAGACCATCCATGATACCAAGTTGAACAACACTTCCGTCCAGACCTCTTTCTTTGAGGTCTTTGAAAAACTCTCTCCAGATAACTGACGATTCTTTGTCGCCGGCTTGAAGACTGAGAACCAACTTCTGACCCGTCTCGTTCACTCCTATTGCTGCCAGTACGGGGGTCAGTTCAACTGACTGGCAATATCGCATCGGGAAATTGACACCATCGATGAAAATATATTTGATTTTTTCCTGAGAAAGGTCTCTACGTCTCCATTTTTCCACAGACTCGGACAATTCAGAATTCACATTACTGATCTCTGTTGGAGAAATGGATCTTCCAATAAGTCTGCGTGAAAGCATTGATAAACTGCGTGTACTGATACCAGCAAGAAACATCATGCTCATATCACGACTGATTTCTTTTTCGTACTGTTTGCTCCGAGGAAGAATTTGTGTGTTATATTTTCCAGCCCTGTCACGAGGAACCTTGACTTTTACTTCTCCTATTCCCTTAAGAGCAAATTTCCTTTTATATGAACCATTACGGTGGTTTGATTCTCCATCTTGACGCTCATATGGTTCTCTGCCAAGAAAATTACTCATCTCTGCTTTCATAATAGAAGACAAGTACTCACCTACGGTCTGCCGCAGATCAACACGGATCATCTCAAACAGTGATTCTGGTTGCTGTTGAATCTCGTTGAATATTTCTACAACTTCAGGTACGCTGATTTCCACTTTCATGGCGCTTCTCCTTTTAGGTTTGATCTTTTTGCGAATTTCAAAACCGTATTATAGGAAAAGCGCCTTTTTTCTGCCTCTTATAATTTCACACAATATATTTTACACTACCATTCTCATCGGTGGATCCATTGGCCTGGTTCTGGCCGGAAAAGTAAAGATGACTCAAATGCCGGAGCTGGTTGCAATCCTGCACAGCCTGGTCGGCTTAGCCGCAGTGCTTGTCGGATTTGCCAATTTCCTGGATCACGACCCTGCGCTTGTCGGGACGGACAGAACCATCCATGACATAGAAACCTACCTGGGCATATTTATTGGAGCCCTCACCTTTTCAGGATCAATAATCGCCTTCCTCAAGCTCAGTGGTAAAATCGGCGGCAAACCTCTGCTGCTCCCGGGCCGGCACTGGCTCAATCTTGCTCTGCTTGTCGGCGCCCTCACCTTATGTACCGGTTTTGTGAGACAATCCGCTGCGGGAGGTGGCACATCTTCACTTGTCATGATGACCATAATCGCTCTCGTTTTCGGCGTGCATATGGTTATGGCGATTGGTGGAGCCGATATGCCGGTGGTCGTTTCCATGCTGAACAGTTATTCGGGCTGGGCGGCAGCTGCAACCGGATTCATGCTGAATAATGACCTGTTGATCGTGGTCGGCGCCCTTGTAGGAAGCAGTGGTGCCATTCTCAGTTATATAATGTGCCGGGCAATGAATCGTAAGTTCATCTCCGTTATCGCCGGAGGTTTCGGGACATCGGGAGGCAAGGCTGCATCAGCACCGGAAGGAGAAGCCGGGAACATTATCCCTGTTGAAAGTGCAGAGGTGGCTGAGTTACTGCTTAATGCCGAAGAAGTAATGATTATTCCCGGCTACGGTATGGCGGTGGCCCAGGCTCAACATACCGTGCATGAAATAACCAGAAGACTGCGCGCTGAAAATATCAATGTCCGTTTCGGCATCCATCCGGTGGCCGGTCGTATGCCCGGCCATATGAACGTCCTCCTTGCTGAAGCGAAAGTTCCATATGACATCGTTTTTGAACTTGATGAAATCAATGATGACTTCCCGGATATTGATGTTTCCGTGGTCATTGGTGCCAATGACATAGTAAATCCGGCAGCCCAGGAAGTACCTGACAGCCCCATCGCAGGAATGCCGGTACTCGAATGCTGGAAGAGTAAAACCACCATCGTTTTGAAACGATCCATGGCAACAGGCTATGCAGGGGTATCAAACCCTCTCTTTTACAAGGAAAACACGCGGATGCTCTTCGGCGACGCCAGGGAAAGTCTGGACAGTGTGCTGAAAAATCTCAACCAGGAGAATGTTCGGGAATAGGCCTCTTTTCACAGTTCTTTCTCCCCAAGTATCAGACACCCTTGACTTGCCGTTCTGTTTTGAGTACAGTTACACCGTTTTCAGGTATCCGTAAATACGGATGAAAAGGGAACCCGGTTAAATTCCGGGACGGGCCCGCCGCTGTAACCGGGGACGAATTCCGCATGATGTCACTGTCTGATTCAGATGGGAAGGCGCGGAAGGAGAAAGATCCGGAAGTCAGAAGACCTGCCTGAGACATGTCTGCGTTCCAGGCAGGGAAACAGACAACGGCACATCTGGGATAAAGAAGGGACATCCCGGATCAATTTTAATAATTGGTCCGGGATTTTTTCGTTTATCTCAGGGCCGCTTGAAAGGGAGATTTTTTCATGAAGCTGAAAACCGTTTTTCTCACGGCTGCTGTTGTAAGCATATTTGCCGTACAAACCGTATCCGCAGGGGAACATAAAGTGGAGCATAAAAATGGTGTTGTTCTGGCCATGTTCGGCACCACGGTTGAACCGGCCCTGCAGGGGCTGCTGAACATCAGGGAAAAAATGGCCAAAGCGTACCCGGACACTCCTGTACGTTTTGCCTTCACATCCAATATCATCCGCCGCATCTGGCAGAAACGGGCCAAAGACCCGGCCTACATTAAAGCACATCCGGAAATACCCGCAGAAATCCTGCACGTCCAGGGACCACTGGCAACTATTGCCAATTTTCAGGATGACGGCTATGACACTATAATTGTCCAACCCACCCATATCGCTCCGGCGGAGGAATTCCTCGATCTCAGCAGTTATGTCAAGGCAATTGGCTCCATTGACACCATCAAGAAAAAATTCAAACCGTTCAACAAACTTGTCATCGGCCGGCCCATGCTCGGTACTTTCGGTGTTACACACCCCTATGATGAGGATATCAAGAGAGCGGTCAAGGCCATGAAGGAAGATGTGGATCGCGCCAGAGCTAAAAAAGCCGCACTGGTTTACATGGGACACGGTAACGACTTCTTCCCCTCGGGCGGTTCATATCTCCAGTTTGCCCACGAAATGAACCAGGCGTATCCCGATGTACTCACCATAGTGGGTACTGTTGAAGGATATCCAGGTGTTACGGAAGTTATAAATAAGTTAAAACACGCGGGCGTTAAAAACGTTTATATCCGGGCTTTCATGATCGTCGCGGGCGACCATGCCCGTAACGATATGGCAGGGCCCGAGGAAGATTCCTGGAAATCTCTTATGGAAAAAGAAGGCATCACCGTACACCCCTACCTGCACGGAATGGGAGAAAATGACAAAATTGCCGAGATTTACGTGCGGCACGCAGCGGACGCGGCCAAAGACGCGGGAATTGAGTTGAAATAGTGATGCGTTGAGATCTTGTGCGGACGCCCCGGTGCCCGCACAAAAATGAGGATGAGAACAGTTTCAGGATTCAGGTTTTACGCACAATTATCGTTGAGAAATAGTGTATCTCTCTGCCGACAGCCTGGCTGATATCACTCCATATTTTCTGATCGCCGAGGCTGCACCTTTCAACCAGCACCGCCTTATGGAGGAGGTCGAGCCTGTCCAGCAGTCCCGCAAGTCTCGCCATGACCTTGTGAACCTTCATAAAAACAATGGTATCACTGGCTTCAAGTATTTTTTCAATCTCGCAGTCTTCAAAGGTGGCAGGAATGACAACAAGTTTTTCATCACCGAGACAGAGGGGCGTCGCAGTGACCGCCGATGACGCGCCAATGGCGGAAACACCCGGAACGATTTTTACGCTGAAAGGATGACCGAGTTTCTCCAAGGTCTCGCAGACATAAAAGCCCGTACTGTAAATAGCAGGATCACCCAGGGTGGGAAAAGCCACATCCTTCCCCGATTGAAGGTAAGCGAGGATGGTTTCGGCGGCTTCCCGCCAGGCATTGTCCACCTCAGTCTCCGGTCTTTTCCCCCTGTGCACCTGTTTCATGGGGAAATGATGGGACAGAATTGTTTTCCCGGTGGACTCCACCTCTCCTGCGGCTATACTGAGAGCCATACTCCCGCCATGCTTATAGGCTGACGGTACAAACCAGATGTCACATTTTTCCAGAGTCCGCACCGCTTTCAGCGTCATCAATTCAGGATCACCGGGACCAACGCCGATCAGATAAAATGTACCCTGCATTATCACCTGCCATAGTTATGAAATATGTAATGAAAGTTCGGAGATCAACAGCAGCACCGGAAGTGAAAATTACTTATTTGATCCACCCGGATAAAAAAAATCCCCGAACCAATGAAATTGATCCGGGGATTCCCTGTTTTCCTCGTATCGCCAGGCATCCTTTCCACGGAATACCGTTTAAGCAGAACTGGTCTCAGGCAGGTTTTCTGACTCCCGGATCATCCTGCATTCACGCCTTCCCAGGTTTCCCCAGTGGCAAAAAGTGTGAATTCCGTCCCCGGTTACAGCGGCGGGCCCGTCCCCGAATTTCACGAGGTTCCCTCTTAAGCTTCCTGTCAATATTGAATCTGAACAGACAGGTTAAAGCACCTGAAAACGGGAGTAGGTTTAACAAAAACTTATGGGTAAAGTCAACCGCTTTCTCATGGTCTCTTTTGCTGTGGATTTTCAGATCAATGGTTACAGGTAACTACTCACAGGGGTAGCAATTATATAATGTTATTACCTCTGAACTGTAATTGCACACAGGTGCCTCAGATTTTTGCAGGCTCTTTTGTTCGCTATAGCCTACCTATGCGGACGAAAGAGACCGTGAAAAGCTGGGGTACCTGTGAGTAATTACGGTTACAGAAAATATTTGCCTTCCTGGCTCCCGGGTGTACTATCGATGCATGATTAAGATTATTTCATCGACAAAATTTATAATACACTGCCTAAATCCTGCAATTGGTAAGTTCGGAGTCTTCGCTTACCTGCCGGAGATGCGAGGTTCAATGGCGCTGACGTATAGGCATACTTCAAGCCATTGAAAACGAAGCAGATTCGGTAAAATTGCCAATCCCGCAGGGGAAAGAAAATGAAAAAATTTACATTCATCTAAAAAGTGAATAGCCAAATTTACTAAATATATCATAATATATTGAAATCAAGTTATATTTACATTTTTTCATTTTCTGCAGTGCAGGATTTAGGTACTGATATTTCATCATTAAAATGGACCAGAGTCTTATATCGCAAATATGGCCCCATCTTCTGTGGCCACTTCTCAGGATATCGTTTTTTATCTGCGTGGGACTCCTGATTGCCAATTTT
>NZ_JBPLBA010000255.1:0-5299 GCF_054039375.1 Desulfomarina sp.
ACCCGATCGCGACCGAGATTTTTTGCTTTGTACAGGGCCCTGTCGGCACTGAGTATGATGTCTTTTCCTGTGAAAGGTGTATCAGTCGGGAGAAAACTGGCAACTCCCAGTGAAATTGAAACCGTGCCGGCACCAGGTGAGGCTGGATGAGGAAGTTTGAGTTCCTGGACTCCCAGGCGAATTGATTCCGCCACTTTTTTTGAACCGGCGATATTGGTATCGGGAAGGATCACTGCAAATTCCTCACCGCCATATCTTGCCGGCAGGTCTCCCGGCCGGCCACTTTTCTTTTTAATGACCCGGGCAACATCCTTGAGGCATTCATCTCCCCTGAGATGTCCGAAGTGGTCATTGTAGAGTTTAAAAAAATCAATATCACCGAGTATAAGAGAGAAATATTTCTTTGTTCTTCTGCTTCGTTTTATTTCATTTTCAAGGGAGAAATCAAAATATCTTCTGTTGGCAAGACCGGTTAACCCGTCAATATTGACCAGTTGTCGTAACCTGGTGTTTGCTTTTTCCAGCTCCTGCTGGATATGTTTTCTCTTCTCAATTTCCTTTTTCAGCAGTTCCCGGCTGCGTTTGAATTCTATATGGGTTTTTACCCGTGACAGCAGTTCTTTTGCGTTGAAAGGTTTTGTGATATAGTCAGCTCCTCCCGCTTCAAAACCTTTGATAATATCGTCAGTTTCGGTTTTTGCGGTCAGAAAGATTACTGGGATTTCGGAGAGATCGGGTGTGTCTTTCAGTTTTCTGCAGGTCTGCAGTCCATCCAGTCCGGTCATTGCGATATCGAGAAGAATGAGGTCCGGATAAATTTTTCCGGCAATTTCTATGGCCCGCTGCCCGTTGTCGGCAAAGGCAACCCTGTATCCCCGGCCAGTGAGGATGTTGCCCAGCAACTTGAGGTTCTCATGCATATCATCAACGATCAGTATCGAGCCGCCCATTCCTGCCATCCTCATCCTTCGTTTGCTTTCTGTATGAAGTATCCATTTTCGAGATGATCTGTTCAAAATCATCCAGGGATGTTATTACCCTGTTCACGTCAAAATTCTCAGCCCACTCCTTGCAGTTCCTGCTCCATGTGATAAGGAATTCAAGGCTGTATTTCGTCGCCAGGGATTCTATCTCCCCGGCAAATCCGGCAATTTCATCCATAATGGATGTCTCCCGGATTATTGCAAATCGCTCTTTCAGTAACTTGTTGTAATCAAGAATGAAAAGGTCAATATTTCCCTTTTGTTCGTGGAGGCGTGGATCTGTGACAGGCAATGGACCGGCTGGGGCAACCGGTCTGTCGGATATTGTATCCCCTGTTTTCTCTTTCCTTCCGGGGAGATAGTGCCGCAGAACTTCCAGGAAACTGGATTTTCCAATTGGTTTTTCCAGAATTGCATCACAGCCTGAATCAAGTATTTTTTTTCTGTTGAATGCCATGACGGATGCGGTCGTGGCGATAATCGGAATACGGCTTGTTTCAAGGGAATTTTTAAGTAACCGTGCGGTTTCGTAACCGTTCATCACATCCATTTCCATGTCGAGAAGAATAAGGTTGATACTGTTTTTTTTCGTCAGTTCAATGGCTTCTCTGCCATTTTCCGCCTCAAAGATGTCCAGGTGCATGTTTTCCAGGTAGCTTTTCAACAGGGTCCGGTTGATCGGAGAATCATCCACTACCAGTACGGTGGCGGGGGAAAAGGTGAACGGAACATCTGGTCGGGAGGGAGAAGGACTATTATAGTCGGAAGTAATTTCGACATTATTAAAGACGACTGTAAAAAGGGTCCCCTGTCCCCCTGTGCTTTCAAGAAATATTTCTCCATTCATCATTTTCACAAGACGTCTGCTTATTGTCAGTCCCAACCCGGTGCCGCCATATTTACCACCATTCTGTCCGGCAGACTGTCTGAAGGCTGCAAAGACAGCTTCCTGTTGATCCTCGGAAATTCCTATGCCGGTATCACGGATTCTGATCGTGAGATCAACAGTATCGGGATTTTTTCCGGGAGAAGTCGCAACTGAGAGCGTAATGGAACCTTTATCTGTAAATTTTATCGCATTCCCAACAAGATTGATCAGAATCTGTGTCAGTCTGTCTCCATCCAGAAGGATATAGCCGGGGAGGTTGGATTCATAGTTGATAGTGAACTGAAGGCCCTTGTCACCTATTGTCTTGGAAAACATCTGTTCGATTTCCCTAAAACGATCGGTGAGGCAGACGGGACCATACCTGAGCTCCAGCATATTGGCCTCAATTTTTGACAGATCAAGAATGTCGTTAATCAACCTGAGCAGGTTTTTTCCGGCACTGGAAATGGACAGGAGATATTCCCTGTACTGCTCATCGTCTATTTTTTCCTGGAGCAGTTCCGCAAACCCGAGTATCGCATTCATGGGTGTACGGATTTCATGGCTCATATTGGCAAGAAAGAGACTTTTATACCTGTTGGCTTCATCTGCTTTACGGGCCATTTTTTTTGCTTTCTGTACGGCTTCTTCAAGACTGTTGTTGCTTTTTTCCAGTTTCCTGTTCTGCAGTTGCAGGAGGAGAGTTCTTTCTTTTACTGTTTTTTCAAGCTGTATATTCTGGCCGGCCAGTTTTCTGTCCCGGTTTTGAATTTCCTCCAGCATTCTGTTGAAGGTATCAACCAGGTTGCCGATTTCATCGTTATGAATTTTTTCTGCCCTGAGGGAATAGTCCTTCTCCCTGGTGATATGGTCTGCTGTTTCTTTCAGTTTGAGAATCGGGGAGAGAAGAGTTTTTTCAAAAAAAAGGGAGAGGAAGAGGATCAGGAGGATGGAAAAGATAAAAATGGCCGCTGCAGTCCCGATATATAATTGTATCTGCCTGTGAATTTTTTTTAAACTGTAGCGAATCAGAATTGTTCCAAACTGTTCGTTGTCAAAGCTGATGGGCTGAGTGATGTCCAGGAATTTTTCTCCCCAGACGGTGCCGTCCTGTAATTCGGCAGAATTACAGGACGGCGGGTTCAATGTTGGTCGCAGGTAACGGGCAAACAGTTCACCGTTTTTATCAAAAATACAGGCGGTGGTGATATCATCCTGGTTTTCCAGAGCGGACAGGGTTTCCCAGGCTGCGTCTGGATCATCGAAAGCCAGGGCATAGCCTGCGTCTTTACTGACGATCCGCGCAATGGTTGCTATTTTTTGAGCGGTGTCCTTTTTAAGAGAAAATATATGATGGGTGGAAAAGGAAAGTGCCGCAATTGCCAGGCCACAGCCACTGGTGATCATAAGGATAATTCTGATTTTTTGCTTGATGGAAGCAGCTGAAAACAGGAGCATGGTCATTTACTCCTGTTTGGTGAGTCTGAAACAATTTTTGCCAGTTTCAGGAGTCGTGAGCTGATTTTAAGACCGGCTTTTTCTGCTCTCTGCCTGTTTATTTCAAAGCGGATCCTCTTTTTATCCTTATAGAAATTTATCATTCCTTCATGTCGGGCAAAACCCGGAGTTTCTCCAATGGTCAGAATCGGTTTTTCCCTGCACCGGGCGATAAGATTTTTTCTTGAGGTTCTGTCCGGTGAATTGAAAAACAGGATATGTAATCGGTTGAAATCTGTTTTTCTGCTGCAGGTCGATACGGAGAGTCTTCTGCCATGAATAATTTTTCCGTCGATGGTATTCAGTGATTCACCAAATACGGTCGGGTCCATAACGCAGAGAAAAAGAGTTGTACTGTTTTCCAGGTGGTCACGGGGCCAGTCGACAAGGCGGGCAAAATTGGCCAGAAAACCTGCCTTTATATAATACTCAGGGATTTTTGTGGATCGGGCATTGACTGATGTTGTGGTATCGGCAAAGAGGAGCAGGACAGTCTGTAAGAAAATAATAAAAAATTTTTTCGCACGGCAGCAGTCTGCGATCATTACAAATTGATGGTGAAGTTGAGTAAAATTGTCCGGGGAATTTCGGTATTGTAAAATGTGTACACCGTATCGTCTATTTCCCGGTGGGTATCATCAAGAAGATTTTGTCCTGTCAGAGACAGTTTCATGGAATCACTTAATTTGTACTGAACGGTCAGGTCAAGCCGCAGGTATTCAGGCAGTGTTGTGGTGTTGATGGACTCTTCACTATTCCAGTATAAATGTCCGCTGAGGAGGAGTTTCTCGGATATTTGATGGTTGGCATGCAGTTGCAGCCTGTGGATCTGTGTTCTTTCACTGGAGTTTTTCCGGCCATAGTTGATTTCGTTTGTCAGGTAGCTGTATGACGCGCTTCCTGACCATGGTCCTTCAGGAATCCAGGAGAATGAAATTTCCGAGCCATAGGCGCTGGATGTGTTGTCATATCTGAAAAACAATATGTAGGAATTGGGAGAAGGTTCTATGGAATCATATGAACTGACATTTGTGCTTCTGTTGTAGTACAGGGCGATGTCTGTGGAAAAAACAGGAGTGATTTGAGATCTGTAGCCAATTTCATAGGAGGTGAATTTTTCATTTTTTAACGGTTTGCCTGTCCAGGTGAGTGTTATGTTTTTTGTCTCTCCGGTATTCGTGTTATACGCGGGATAATTTTCAACATAAGTGGCCGCATCATGATAGTCAGGCATTTTCAGGGCTCTTGACAGCGCTATCCAGATAGATTGTGTGGGGCATGATTTATAAAGAAGGCGGATGTTTGGTTGCCAATCCAGATCAGATCTGGAGTTATGTTCCAGTTTAATACCGCCTGTAAGCCAGAGTTTATCCGGAAGAAGGGCGTATTCATCCGAGAGGAAAATATTGAAGAAATGCCAGACGTCCCTGTCGTCCATGAAATCGGTGATATATCCGTCTCCAGGCATAAAAACCGAGTATTTCAATCCCGCACCGGCCATTAACCTGTTACTGCCGGTTGTGCGCCAGTCAATATGAAATTCTGCGCTGCTGTCCTCAATAGTAACACTGAAGGCCCGGCTATAATCCGTCTTTAAATATATGGAGTTTGCCCGGTTGTAATATCCCAGAAATTCAAAATCGATATCCGGAGTAAAGGAGTGGGAAAAGGCTGTTGAAAGAAAATGGTTCCTGTGACGGTTCTCACTGTCGGGATAGTCGTCTGTCGAAAGATGGACAGCTCCTTCTGTGGAAAAAAATGTGTCCGGTGTCGGGGAATAATCCAGCCGAAATCCTCCCGTACGTTTTTTGAGCATTTCATGGACAGGGCTCTTGTCGGGGTTTTCAAAATGATCCCGATCTGAACCGCCGAGGTAGAGACGGTAGAAAAGGTTTTCACCGATCTTGCCTCCAAATCGGCCCTGGAGCACAAGATTTCCGTCGGATCCAAC
>NZ_JBPLBA010000256.1:0-2654 GCF_054039375.1 Desulfomarina sp.
AGGTAAGGGTAAAGGTTCCTTTCCTGTATGATTTTTCAAGAAGAATATTTTTTAACCGCTGTTTGTCGTTCATAGTGTTTTGAATACCTGAAGATTAGAACCCGTATCCTGCACTTTTTCCGTAATTACTCACAGGTGCCCATATTTTTGCAGGTTCTTTTGTTTATAATTCATGAAAACCGTGCAATACTACATTTTTTTTGCTGGAGTTGAAAGAAAAAACTGGTATGTTCAGATAATGTTGTCAGGATTCGGCTCATTATATCGATCATGAGTATGGGATATTAAAAATAAAACCAGTCAGGTACAAAACTCAACCTGACACATGTGAGCAGTTACGCCTGGGTTTCATGGTGGTAATCAAAAAATAAAAAGGTGAAGTTATGTGTGGTATTGTAGGGTATTGTGGTCCCCGAAAGGTTGTTCCCGTGGTTCTGGAAGGTCTCAGAAGGCTTGAATACCGCGGGTATGATTCCGCCGGTATAGTTTATCTGGAAGAGGGCCGGCTCGTCAAGCATCGTGCGAAAGGCAAACTGTCAAAGCTTGAACAAATCATTGACTCAGCCCTCATTGCGCCATCACATATCGGCCTTGGCCATACCAGGTGGGCCACCCATGGCGCGCCGACTACTGAAAACGCCCATCCCCATAGTGACTGTACTGGAGATCTTGTTGTCATCCATAACGGTATCATCGAAAACTACCACTCCCTCAGGCTTGAACTGAAGGAAAAGGGACATGTTTTTTCTTCAGAGACGGATACGGAAGTGCTGGCGCATCTTATTGAGGAATATCTCGATAAGGATCTGGTGGCTGCGGTAAAAAAGGCCATTGAGAGAATTGAGGGCGCTTATGCCATTGGTGTTCTCTGGGCCGGAATGGAGGATACCATTATCGGTGTGAGAAACCAGAGTCCTCTGGTTCTCGGATTAGGAGGAGAAGAGGGGAATTTTCTTGCCTCCGATATTCCGGCGTTTTTACCTTATACCAATAAAGTTATTTTCATGGATGACATGGAACTTGCTGTTATCACGTCGCAAAGTTGTGAGATCCAGTCCCTTGAGACCGGTCTTCTCGTGGAAAAAGAGGTCAGGACTATTGACTGGAACGCAGGAATGGCCGAAAAAGCCGGTTACAAACATTTCATGCTCAAGGAGATTTTTGAGCAACCCCAGGCGATAACAAATACAATCAGTGGCAGAATTAATCCTGAAACAGGTGAGGTTGATCTGCCGGAGATCAATCTTGATCGCGAGGCCATAGACTCTTTTGACAGAATATTTCTGGTGGCCTGTGGAACGTCCTGGCATGCGGCCCTCATTGCCAAATACTGGATAGAAAAATTTGCCCGTATTCCGGTGGAAGTGGATATAGCCTCAGAATTCAGATACAGAAATTTGTTGATAGATAAACGGGTGTTGACGGTTTCTATTTCCCAGTCCGGAGAAACTGCAGATACTCTTGCCGGTATCAGGAGAGCTAAGGAGATGGGATCAAAGGTGGTTACTATCTGCAATGTTGTCGGTTCAACCATGACAAGAGAGGCCGACGGTACTATCTACACCCACGCCGGTCCGGAAATAGGAGTGGCATCCACCAAGGCGTTTATTTCCCAGCTTGCGGCACTCTTTCTT
The DNA here is from genome assembly GCF_054039375.1 of Desulfomarina sp. NCBI lineage: Bacteria > Pseudomonadati > Thermodesulfobacteriota > Desulfobulbia > Desulfobulbales > Desulfobulbaceae > Desulfomarina > Desulfomarina sp. The sequence goes on from NZ_JBPLBA010000256.1 coordinate 1,635, forward strand.
TTCACCCTGTTTCTGGCCCGGAAAAAAGAGACGATTTCTCCTGAAAAAAGCAGGGAACTGGGCAGGGCGCTGGTAGATATTGCCGGTGTGGTAGACAGGGAACTGCCACGTATCCGTACTGACATAGAAGACCTGATTGATGATTTCTGGGATTGTCGTGATTTTCTCTTTGTTGGTCGGGGGCTCAGTTTTCCCATTGCCCTTGAAGGCGCATTGAAATTAAAAGAGATATCCTATATTCACGCCGAAGGCTATGCCTCCGGAGAGCTGAAACACGGTCCCATTGCCCTGATCGACAAGGAAATGCCCATCGTCGCCCTGATTCCCAGGGATGGGGTCTACAGCAAAAGTCTGTCCAATGTGGAGGAGATAAAGGCAAGAAAAGGACGTCTTATTCTCTTTGGTACAGAGGGTGACAGCCATCTGGCAAAACTGACCGATGATGTGATTTATCTGCCGGAGGTTCACGAAGAAATGAACCCGATTCTCTATACAATTCCCGCCCAGATACTCTCCTATGAGATAGCAGCCAGAAGGGGCTGTGATGTTGATCAGCCGAGGAATCTGGCCAAGAGCGTGACCGTGGAATAGAGGAAAAACAATCTTGATTACCCATGAAACTCAGCCAAATTGTGGATTGGGCCTGTTTGATCAGGCTAATCTACGGTCAAAAATCACTGGAAATCTCAATTGATAAGGAATTCAAATGAAAAAGTGTCAGTCCAGGTCATTTTATAATCAGTCTAATGTGACTTTTGAAATACGCCTGATAAAACAGGCCCAATCCCCAGACTCACAAATAACAGGCTGAGTTTCATATATAATCAGAAAATTATATGATGAAAGAACATTTTTTAAGGCGGCTTTAAACGGTGAGTCCTTTTTTGACCCATAACAAAATTAAAATCGGCGGGAATCCGCCAATTTTAATTTTACACTTATTCTGAATTTGCTATAACTTGGGGTACACCGTGCTTTTTTTTATTAACCAGAACTGGTTCCTTTTTTGCAAGGTTATGC
>NZ_JBPLBA010000257.1:0-5824 GCF_054039375.1 Desulfomarina sp.
GTAGCGATTTCGCCAGTTGGTGTGGAAGGGGAGCTCTTTGTCGGGGGGGATTTTGATTCCGGCAGGGTCAAGGATTGGTGGTGGGACGGCATCAAGCCATTCCTTGTCAAACACGGTCAGCGATTCGCTGCAGCCCTTAAATGGCAGACCCAGGTGGACCTCCCTGGGTCTGTATAACAGGGATTGGTCCTTCCACCAGCCTTTTTTAGTCAGGTCAAGAAATCCCTCATTGGGCCAGCCCCGTATCTGATCAATATAATGGGATTTTCCTGCTCCGGGAGGGCCTGTGACTACAAGCTGGAGAAATTCAAGACCAATGGGCAGATCAACCCCGCGGATGTTCTGCAGTTCATTTATGGGTGTGAGAATTTTTTTTAAGGGGTCTTTCATTTCACTGATTTTTTATGGAGTACGATTCAAGGGATACAATTCTATGATTTTATTGCCCCTTAACTCCATCTAATTTACCTGTTAAAGGGAACGTATTACCAGGAAAAAGCATATTCTGAATTTTCTTTATGGTGAGCATAAAAGAGAAAATGTTGAAAAAGTACAGAAAAGCGGTATGTTGTTAGGTGTTGTTGACGGATCCGGGAACTTTAAGGAACAGAGAAAGGAGCGGGAAAATGGAAATAATAATTGGCTCAATCCCTCCCCTGAAAGCGGAAGGAAAAAAACCGCCGCCGGCCGCAACCCAGTCAATTGAAGCCCAGCTTCTCCATGTCCGTCCACCCCGAAGAGGTGTTGCAGGTCCTTCTGGGATGGAGCGCAGGACAAAGCAGGCAAAAGACCCGAAGCGGGGCAGGGTGTTGACTATAATGGTTCCGGATGAACGCCTTCTCCCTGCAGATATTGACACAGCCAGATACGATGTGAGTATCCGGCTGATCCGCCGGTCATAACCTGTTTTCTAATAACGTCTGGAACGCAGCCTGATGAATCGTAATTTCTGTTCAAAGGTAATTGCTCACAGGCACCCCAGCTTTTCACGGTCTCTTTTGTCCGCATAGGTAGGCTATAGCGAACAAAAGAGCCTGCAAAAATCTGGGGCACCTGTGAACAATTACACTTCAGAGGTAATAAAATCATATAATTGCTACCCCTGTGAGTAGTTACGTTCAAAGGTGATAAAATCATAGAGTTGCCGCTCTCCGTGAACAGTTGGGCATCAGAATGTATTCATGGCCCAGATACCGCAGGGGCAGGTGTCCGCACAGAAACCACATGCAATACATTTTGTATCATCGGAAATATATTCATAGCCGTCTTCCTGCCCTGTCCCCAGGTCTCTGCGGGTAATTGCCCCGGTGGGACAGATTGTCTCACAGAGGTGGCAGTCCCGGCAGGAACCGCAGGAGAGACAGCGGTCAGCCTGGTCATTTTCCGTCTCACCTCTTTCCTCCGGTATATAATGGGTGATGGTCAACGCCTGCTGTGGAATGAGCTGCCTGTCAAAGGGGTGCCATTCAACGCCTTTTTCTGCGGCAATTATATATTCCGCGGCGGTTTTTCCCGCACCCAGGGCGTTGGTCGCAAGGCCGGGTTTCTCCACATCACCCACGGCAAGAATTCTGGAATCGGAGGTCACATGGGCTTTATCCGTGGTGATCCATGATGCACCTCCAACTGTGATTGTCTCAACCGATTTCGGTAAAAATGAGAGAGCAGGAACATCACCAATGGAAATAATAACTGTCTGGGCGGGGATTAATTCTCCCTCCTCGGTTACGAGACCTTCTTCTGTGACCTCTTTTGTGCTCACGGGCCACCTGAACCTGGCGCCGAGTGCCTCGGCCGCCTCTTTTTCCTTGCCAAAGGCCAGGGGCTTCTGGATATCCACCAGGGTTACCTTTTCCGCCCCGAGCCGGTAGGCTTCGCAGGCAACATCGCAGCCGACATTTCCTGCCCCGATCACGACAACTTCTCTGCCGACAGCCATGGGGTTTTCACTTTTGGCGGCTTTGAGGAAATCGAGGGCGGGAATGACCTTTTCGTTGCCGGGAAATTGAATTCTCCGCGGTTCGTGTGTACCCACGGCAACAACGACGTAATCGTATTCCTTCTGCAGTGCTGCAAATTTTTCCCGGGTCAGGGAAGTGTTGAACTTCACAGATATATTGGGTGTTTCAAGGAATCTTTTGATTTCCTGGTCCCAGATGGCCTGGGGAAGCCGTTCCCAGGGAATAACCTGGGCAAGTTTGCCGCCGATCTGATTGTCCTGTTCAAAAATTGTGACTTCAATACCTTGCAGAGCCAACTGCCAGGCAACGTTCATACCGGCCGGGCCTCCACCGATAACGGCAACTTTTGTTCCGGTGGGAGGCAGTGCTTCCGGTTTTTTTGAGGTGTTGACAGATTGTCCCAGGACTTGAACATCAATGGAGGTGTCCACATTTTGACGGCTGCAGTTTTCCATGCAGAGATTGGGGCAGACCGCACCGCAGACTGAAGCTGGCAGTGGCGTATACTGAAGTATCATCTCGTAGGCTTCATCTATCCTGCCCTCCCGTATCAGTCTGAGCCTGTCCACGGTGGGGATATGAATGGGGCAGTAATATGTACAGGGTGCGGCTGACTCGCAGTTGGCCCAGAAGGGCTTTCTGCGACGAAGGTCACCTGTTACAATGGTGTCAATGGGGGACCGTTCCAATCCCGGGGCTAGATCCCTCAGGGGATCGCCTCCAAAAGCTTTGTTCCAGTAATTGTTGCGAAACTCCGCCATGGGCATGGGCCCTGACCACATCAAAGCCCTTTCCTGGGGAGTGACTGTAAGCAGCATTCGCCACTCTTCCCTGACGGAGAGGGTTTTCAGAAGGTCGGTACGATTTATGTTATCGAGAAAACCGACCATGTTATCCATCAGCCACTGCCACTGGTCATCATCGGGATCAGCAAGTTTGGCATTTTGTGGCGGAAAGGAATTGTCTATTTTACCCCTGAAATAGATGGATCCGCCAACCATACCCACACATGGGCGGTAGCCGAGAATATTTTCAGGGTTTTTGGCATCAATACCACAGACAACGGCTATGCCTCCACAGTTGAATTCTGCAAAGGAGTCACCGGTGGAACCAAGAACCCAGAGTTCTGGTCTTTCATAATCGGGATTCCATTTGGTCATCGTCAGGCCACGGGCGCCAATGGAACCACCAATAAAAACCTTGCCGTTGGCCATGGCATTGCAGGCACCGTTGGTGGCGTCACCGAGGACTGTTATTTCTGCGCCAATGTTGAGATAGCCGACATCATCAGAGGTTGCACCTTCGCAGCGGATAGTCGTACCCGGCATTCCCATGCATCCCAGTCGCTGCCCTGAAGGTCCTTTGACAGTCAGGTGAATGCCACCTTTTTTCTGCAGCCTGATGCCGATATTGTGCTGGCCATAGGATTCAAGAACAAGTTCAGAGGCCCTGGGTAATTCTGCGGCTTCACGCACCAGCTTTTCAAACTGCATTGAGCTGATACGCCTGCCGTTTTCATCGCGACCTTTCACAACTGTTTTTATCACCACAAACTCCTTAAAATTTTACGAATCCGATTGGATATTTAAATCTTTTCCCATGTTGGCTGATCAGCAGACATATTTGATCTGCAGCCTGTCGGCCGCTGCCTTATCAGCAATGCCCAGGGCGTCCGACATGCCGATCGGCAGACTCTGGGAGCGTCCCAGGGGGGCCATGATCTTTTTCACCTCGGTACTTATGGACATAAAGGTGTCGGCGACTCTTTCGGCAACCAGATCGGGATCAAGCCTTCTGTAGAGCTTGGCGTTCTGGCTGGTGATACCCTTGGGGCATATGCCTATGTTGCAGACATTGCAGCGATTTTTTTCATTTCCCAGGCAACCTGCGGTGGCCTGCATGATATATTTGCCGATATGTACTCCTGAGGCACCCAGCATGATAAGGGCCATACCGTTCTGGGCAACATTACCGTTTTTCCCGATACCGCCGGCTGCAAAAATCGGTATTTCGTTCTGTTTCCCCTGGGCCGCAAGGTCAAGATAGCATTCCCGGACACAGGAGGCGATGGGATGACCTGTGGCATCCATGGAAACATTGTAGGCGGCCCCGGTTCCTCCGTCGATACCATCGATCATGAGACCAGCGGCATAGGGGTTGCGCACCAGGTTGTTCAGTACGGATTTAGCTGAAGTTGAAGCAGAGATTTTTGGATAAATGGGCACTTTATGCTCAAAAGCCATGGAAAGGGTCTGGATCATTTTCATGACACTTTCCTCAATGGAGTAGAGTGTCTGGTGAACCGGCGGTGAGGGAAGATCAACACCCTCGGGAACACCACGCAGCCGGGCGATAAGTTTTGAAACCTTGTACCACATCAGCAGGCCGCCATCGCCGGGTTTTGCGCCCTGGCCATATTTTATTTCAATAGCCGCCGGATCACACTGCATGTCCGGAATTGCCCTGATTATTTCGTCCCAGCCAAAATAGCCGGAGGCAATCTGCAGGATGATATATTTCAGATAGGGGCTTTTTAATACCCAGGGAGGACAGCCTCCTTCGCCCGTGCACATGACGACCGGAATTCCAAGGACCTCATTGCAGTACGCAACTCCCTGCAGCAACCCCAGCCACATGTTGGGCGAGAGAGCGCCAAAAGACATGGAGCCAATGACAAAAGGGAAAATTTCCCTGGTAGCCGGAATCCAGCCACCATTGATTTTCCTGTCAAGATAATCCTCAGGGGAGAGGATTCTGCCCAGGGTTGTGGTGATGGTGAACTCATGTCTTCCGGCATCCAGGGCAGGATCGGTCAACATGGAGATCCTGTCAAAGACAATCCGGTCAAGAAGGGTCGGGCCGGAGACATTGCGTCGTCCTCCCCGTTTCTTCGGTTCGCCTTTCTGGTTGTCAAAAAAGGTGGTGCGGTTTTCGTTTGTTCCGGGGACAGGCGTTATGGCATCATTTGGACAGACCATGGAGCACATGCCGCAGCCGATACAGGCGTGGGCCATATCGGTCTGCTGGCGGATCCCGGTAAATGTTCTGTAAGTGTTTCCCCTTTTCTTTCCCATCACATCAAGCTTTGGCAGACGCTGTCTCATATGGGAAAGGCGGATAGCTTCCTTGGGACAGACAGCAGTACACTGGCCGCAGAGCGTACACCTGTCTTCACGGTGTTCGATAATCCAGGGAAAATCTGTATAAGTTAAGCTGCCAGGGGTAACTGCAGCTGATCGTGTTGAGACCATATTAAAAGTTCCTTTCTGTCAGGGGGGACAATTACTGTGTGTTCACGCATTGGCTGAAAGTCGAGCGAGGGGTCGCGGTCGGGGATCATTGCATCGACTCCGCAGATCTCGGATGCAATTGCCCAGGTTCCTCTTTTACCCCCCACAGTTGCCGGCCTCAGTTTTTTCTGATCCATAACCAGCAGGCATGTTTCATCGGGCAGGGTGCCGATTACCGCGTTCGGGCCGTCTATGACCAGTCGTTTGCAGGCGTCGCGCAGTCCTTTGAGGAAGTCACCCTGGGGATGGCGGTTCAGTTCAGAGGTGCTCAAAGGAGTAATAATATGTTTATAGGCAGCCAGGGGGAGTTTCAGTTTTTTCAGGGTGTAATGGAGTATATGGGCAAAGACCTCACTGTCACTCTGATAACCCATGTAGCCGGGAATGTTTTTTCCAAGCAGCCATTCCTTGATGGGGACAAAGGCTGTATTTTCACCATTGGTCATAGTAGAAATACCCTGAATGAAGAAGGGATGACAGGCGTACAGGTTAATACCGTAATTGGTATTCTGGCGGCCCTGGGCCATACAGACCCTGGATTTAATCTGACCGTCATGCAGGCAGAGAGCATCT
>NZ_JBPLBA010000258.1:0-7284 GCF_054039375.1 Desulfomarina sp.
CTGATAGAAAAAAACGGCCGCATCGCAGACCTGAAAAACGTCCCCGCCATTCGAAAAAAAGCTGGTGAAGCAGCCATTGTCCTCCAGCCAGGTACCAACGAGATTGTCATCAGCCAGAAAGATATCCGAGCCGTCCAACTGGGCAAGGGTGCCCTGATCACCGGGATCAAATTCCTGCTGCGGGCGGCCGATATTAATTCACCCCGTAAAATCATTATTGCCGGTGCATTCGGCTCCTTTCTCAATAAAGATGACCTGCTCACCCTTGGTATGATCCCCGCGGTTTCAGGTGACAGGATAGAAATGGCGGGCAACGCCGCCGGTACCGGTGCCATCATGGCACTGTGCGACGATTTCTTTTTCAACAAAGCAAAAGAGCTGGCCCGCAGGATTCAGATCATAGACCTGGCAACCGACATTAATTTCCAGAACAGCTTTGTCCAGCAACTCCATTTTCCTTAAGAAGCTCTTTCGTTTACGAAAAGGCTTTGATATTGTATATATTATCCCTGAATCCATAATGGCTTCGTGGTTATTTTTTCCAACACGTTGAATTATTCCCAAGGGAGACAATACAATGACCGACTGTCTGTTCTGTAAAATCGTTGCGGGAGAAATCCCTTCCGACAAACTGTATGAAGACGATGAAATCCTCGCCTTCTGGGACATCGCTCCCCAGGCCCCGAAACACTTCCTGGTGATCCCCAAAAAACATATTGCCGCCCCTGTTGATGTGGAAGAAGAAGACGACAGGATTTTCGGCAAGCTCATGCGCATCGGCAGCCAGCTAGCAAAGGAACAGGGAGTCGGAGACGGCTTCAGGCTGATCTTCAACAACGGAGCTAAAGCGGGCCAGGTTGTGTTCCATATTCATATGCATGTCATGGGCGGAAGAGAACGACCCTGGCCTCTATAGCCGCATCTCTGATGGACGGTTTTTTTTATTTTTTCAGAGAAATGGCTGAAAATCTCCAGACTCTGCCGGACAGCACCCTGCTCCTGGTTCCACTATGCGTTGTTCTGTTCTTTTCCCTTCTGGCAACACTCTTTCGTCTGGGTAATCTTAAAAAAGAGCTGGCGGCAGGCGACAGGAAAACTGAACTGGCCGAAAAAAAACTGCGCGAGGCCGAGGAAGAAGCTGTCAGGCAGCGGATCCGCATGGCGAAACTGATTACCCTTCTGAAAAACGAAAGAAAACATAACGTGGAGAGCCTGGATCACTATTTTTCCTCCCTTTCCCGACAGATCCTGGAAGAGAGAAGCTCACAGCTCAGGGAGCAGAACCGGGAACAGCTGGAATCAGTTCTCGACCCGTTCAACCGCCAGCTTGAATCGTTTAAAAGGGAAATCAATGAGATCCACCTCAACGATACCAGGGAGCGCACCTCCCTCAAAAAAGAAATTCTTCAACTCCGCGACCTGAACCGGCAGATCAACGAAGAAGCGGTTAACCTGACCCGTGCCCTCAAAGGGGATACCAGGGTGCAGGGCACCTGGGGTGAGCTTGTGCTGGAACGGGTTCTTGAGCAGTCAGGGCTTCGCAAAGGACACGAATACGAGATCCAGTCCGGCTTTCGCGACCACGAAAACAAGCTGAGAAAACCGGATGTTATAGTCCGTCTGCCTGAAGGCAAGGAAGTCATCATCGACTCCAAGGTATCCCTCATTGCCTGGGAGAAATACGTCAATTCAGATGATGATGCGGCCAGGGCCGCCCACCTCAAAGAGCTGATCAAAGCGATCCGGGACCATATATTCCTGCTGGGCAGCAAGGATTACGGGCAGCTTGAGGGCATCAATTCCCTGGACTTCGTACTGATGTTCATGCCGGTGGAGGCCGCGTTCACAACGGCCTACCGACACAGTGAACAGGTTTTCAACGATGCCCTGACGCAAAAAATAATTATCGTCAGCCCCACTACCCTTCTGGCCACGCTGCGCACCATTGAAAATATCTGGCAGTCGGAGCGGCAGAGCAGAAACTCCATCGAAATCGCCAGAAAAGCAGGCCTCATGTACGACAAGTTCAGGGGGTTCACGGAGGAGATGGAAAAGATCGGTAGACAACTTGCCACCTGTAGAGCGACTTATGACTCGGCCATGGGTAAACTGGGCCGGGGAAGAGGAAATCTCATCTCCCACGCGGAACAGCTCAAGGAAATGGGTGTCCGGGTCAAAAAGGAAATCCCCGATTCGATTCTGGAAAAAGCCGACATATAACCAATACCCGAAAAAAATCACAAAGCCGTCACGGATTCAGGTCTTTCAGAAAATTTTTGACAACCTTTCTGATCTCCGGTTTCGATTTTTTCATTTCCTCCAGCAGCAGATAAAAGAGTCTTGCCCGTTTTTCCTTCGGCAGGGTTTTAATTTTCCTGAACGCCCTGTGGACAAGCGCCTTTTTCGAGGCCGGCAGATTCCTGTATTTTCTGATAAGTCTGTAAAATCCTCGCCTGTCATCTTCGGACAGGGCCGCCAGCCGGCTGCTGTTATTGAGAATAATACGCTGCATTTTCAACGGCAGTTCGTTGAACTGCTTCAGTTTTTTCCGCAACAGAACCTGTTCTTCCACTGTCAGTGACCTGTAGCGATCATTGAGTTTTCTCAAATGTTCCCTGCGGGACTCGGACATGGCCTTCCACTGGGCAAGATTGGAGCCGGAAACAGCAGGAACTTTACTTTCTTCCGCTGCAGCTGAAGAGCACGGCAAAACGGAAAGCAACAGCAGAAACAGTATTCCCAGACAGATCATGCCTTTTCGGATTTCAACAGACAACATAACCTCTCAGTTATTTTTCCAGTAGTTGCAGAAAAAGCCGCAACGAAGCAGTGTCGGAATAAACATCCAGATGCTCCAGCACTTCCATTTTCTCCAGAATATCCAGATGCTCTATAATCTCAAGGTCCCGGTTCCCCTTTCCTGCCAGATACGGTTTTCCGTTATCCGGACGAAAACTCCAGAAGGTAAAAACAGCCGCCAGGGAGACGGCTAAAACCGCGGCAGACTTGTACCATATTCGGGACCGTGAATGATCTTCCTGCAACCGGGCCAGCACCGCCCTGTTAAAATCGTCGGTCAAAACAATTTTTTCCGATTCTTCCAACAGCCTGACAGCATTTTCCAGAGCCCTGTCTTTATCTGCCATGCTCGCCTCCCCTCAGCTTTCCCCGATAAAATCACTCAATTCCCGGGCCAGAATTTTTCTTGCTCTGTTCACCAGCATTTTAACCGCTCCTTCACTGCTTTCCATTATTTCTGCCGTTTCGCCGCAGGTCATCCCTTCCAGCCTGGTGAGGACAACAGCCATCCGCTGGTCAAAAGACAGGGCAGCCAGCGCTTTTCGCAAAGCTCTCTGCAGATCCGCCGCTCCGGCCCTCTCTTCCGGTCCAGGCTGCCGGTCTGCAAGTGAAGGCTCACCACTGCCCGGACCGCCACCCCTGACAAGAACAAGGGTCCCGGCACGATTTCTGTCACGGACAGCGTTGGCTCCTATGTTCTTCACAATACGAAACAGCCATGTGGTGAACTTCGCCCGTGGTTTATATGTTTTCCTCGCCCGAAAAACACGCAGAAACACCTCCTGCGCAAGATCCTCCGCACCATCACGTGTCCCTGTAATTCTACAGAGAGTATTCACGACCGGGTCCCTGTACCGGGTGATCAGACGGTCAAAGGCGTCAAGATCACCTTTTTTGACCTGAAGCATCAGCCGCGTATCTTCATCTACCTCTATCAGGCCGCCAATAATCAGTGTACCGCTCCCAGTTTATTCAAAATACTTTCCAAGAGACTCTCCGGTTTCCGGATAATCATCTTCCCTCGTCGCTTATTTTCTGTGAAGTTGCCTGTTTCGTGCATGGCGCTTGAATTTTCGCCGTGATTTTCCGGAACTGTTCTGATGATATTTTACTGCCTTATACCCTTTTTTGGTACTGCGGGGGTGTTTTTTTGCCTGCTGATAACCTTTTTTTGCCCGCTTCGGATGTTTTCGAAGCACTGATTCATGTTTTTTCAGATCCTTTCGTACCTGGGGGTGGTTATTAAGAAAGTGCCTGTTATTATAGGCGGCCTTTGCCACATCAGGATGGTTATTCAGCCACTTTCTGTTTTCATACAGCTTTTCCGCCACCTCGGGGTGAGCGTCGAGCCATTTCCGGTTGCCATACAGTTTTTCGGCCACCTCCGGATGGCTGTTCAACCATTTTCTGTCGGAATAAATGGCCTTTGCCACCTTGGGGTGCGTTTCAAGATAATGACTGTTCCCGGCAAGGGTTTCAGCGACTATTGGATGGTTTTTGAGCCATTTCCTGTCTTCTGCGGTGAGCCGGTCTCCTCTTTTACGCCATTCCGATTTCAGCCTTTTTGCCTCAGCGTCCCTGTAATTCCCGGCCTCCGACCTGTTTAACGCACCATCGCCGTCCTCGTCAAAGGCCATGGCCCTGTCCCATCTGAAGTCAGCCCCATACCGGGCTTCAATGGCAGAACGATTGTTTATCCAGTCCTCCTCGGTCAGAATGCCGTCGTCTCCCGCCAGCCGGGTAAAGGCACCAACTCCGTAATAGACATCATTATAGGCATCAACACCCGACTGTACATTTCCTGCCCGCACCCGTTGAGGACACAGTGCTAAAAGTAAGCCCGCCATTATCTGTATCATAATAATCCGTTTCATTTTACTCTCCTTTTCTGTTCCGGTTGCTGAAAAAACCTCTTTTCATTTTTTCCTCACCTCTACTCTTTACAAACCCCGGAAAAGTAAAAAGGTAACGGGTAAATATGAAAAACATTGCCTCTCCTGCGGTACAGATGTGTTGCGGTTGCCAATTCAACCAAAAAATGGTAGTTGAAACAGATATTCTCTTGAAGCCGTCACGGGTTCAGGACCATGACAAATCAGCCATATGCCCAGAGAAACCGACATCACCATGGAGGATAACGTGCTTCTGCATCATAAATTCATCGACATCGCCAGGCAGTTCAGCGGGAAGTCGGCAATCCATGATTTTGCCACGGGAAGAGAACTCACCTACAGAAAAGCCCTGATTGCCTCCCTCCTGCTCTCAGGAATTTTTTCCAAACTGGACAGGGGATTCATCGGTATCATGATTCCCACCTCCGCCGGCTGCATTCTCACCAAGATCGGCCTCCTCATGTCGGGCAGAATTCCGGTCATGATCAACTACTCCACGGGAGCCGAAAAAAACGCCAGGTACGCCCAGCAGAAATGCGATTTCCAGACCATCATCACCTCAAAGGCCCTGCTGGAAAAAATAGAATGTCCCTATGTGGAAGGCATGATCTATATCGAAGATATCATGGCAGCGGTCACCACCAGTCAGAAACTGAAGGCCGCCCTGACAGCCGCCCTGCCCACTCCCCTGATCAAAAAGATGGTCCACGGCGGAAAAGAGGACGACACTGCGGTCATCCTCTTCACCAGCGGTTCGGAAAAGGACCCGAAGGCAGTACAACTCACCCATAAGAACATCCTTGCCAATATCAATTCGGTTACACCGGTCTTTGACTTTCGCTCCGAAGATGTCTTTCTCTGCATCCTTCCATATTTCCACGTGTTCGGGCTTACCGTCACCATGTGGCTGCCTCTCTGCCACGGCATGAAGATGCTGGCCTACGCCAACCCTCTCGATTATAAAAAAGTCTGTTCCATCATCCGCGATCACAAGGCAACCTTCCTCGTGGGGACCCCCAGTTTTTTCTGGGGATACTTACGAAAATCGCAAAAAGGGGACTTTGATTCTTTGCGGATTGTCATGGCCGGAGCGGACAAATGTCCCGACTCCCTGCGGGAAGGGTTTATGAGCAAACACGGTATCACTGTCTATGAAGGGTACGGCGCCACAGAATGCTCCCCGGTCATTTCTGCCAATTGCCGGAATGCCAACCGGCCCGGCAGTGTGGGCAGACCGATTCCCGGAATGTCGGTGCGCATTGAGAATTATGAAACCGGTGAGGAATCGGCCCCCGGCGAGGACGGCCGCATCCTGGTCAAGGGTGACAGCGTGATGAAGGGGTATTTCAACGATTTTGAGCAGACCTCCCTCCATATCCGGAACGGCTGGTATGATACGGGAGATATGGGTAATATCGATGAGGACGGCTATCTCTGGCATGTGGGCCGCCTGAAGCGGTTTGTCAAGATAGGCGGGGAGATGGTCTCCCTCGTTAAAATCGAGGATGTCCTGGAAAAATTGCTGCCGGAAGACGCCCACTGCTGCGTGGTGGAGATCCCAGATGCCGTCAAAGGCGCAAAAATTGTCGCCGTGGTGACAGTAGAACTGGATGAAAAAAAGATCCTCAAACAGATGGCAAAACAGCTCCCGGCCATCGCCCTGCCCAAAATCTTTCTGGTCTGGGAAACCCTCCCGAAAATGGGCAGCGGCAAGATTGATTTCAGGAGTATCTCGGAAATGGCAAGGGAACAGCTTACCCGCAGGAAGCTGACATAGGCAATAAAATCATATGATTGCCACCCCTGTGACCAGTTACTGACATAGAGATCAATGCCGAAATTTTTCCGCTCACCCCTTTTTGATATCAGCCAGTTCCTTCTGCTGATGGCAGCCATCTGCTGGTTTACTGTCCACAGCGTAGAGGACCTTGGTTATTCCTGGCAGTGGTACAGAATCCCGCAATTCCTCTTTACCGTGACGGAAGAGGGATTCAGGGCAGGACCGCTTGTCGAGGGGGTGAAATTCACCCTCTTTATTTCCGCCGTCAGCCTGGTCTTTGCTCTGGTCATCGGCCTTGTCACCGCCCTGCTGCGAGTCTCCAACTCCCCCATTGCCCGGGGAGTGGCTACTTTTTACCTGGAGGTGAGCCGCAACACGCCTCTTCTTATCCAGATTTTTTTTATTTATTTTGTCCTTGGACCGGTTCTCGGCCTTGGCCGAATAGTGGCGGCAATTCTGGCCCTCAGCCTGTTTGAAGGGGCCTACGCCTCGGAGATCTTCCGCTCGGGCTTCCTCTCCGTCGCCAGAGGGCAGTACGAGGCAGCCTCCGCCATCGGCCTCACCCCCTACCATATCTATCGCTTTATCATTATTCCCCAGGCGGTACGCACCGTGCTCCCGCCCCTCACCAGCCAGGCCATTTCGCTGATCAAGGATTCAGCCCTCGTCTCCACCATCGCCATCTACGACCTCACCATGCAGGCCCAGGCCCTGATTGCCGAAACCTACCTCACTTTCGAAATCTGGTTTACCGTGGCGGCCATGTACCTGGTGATCACCATTTCCCTGTCACTCTTGGTCTCCTTCCTGGAA
>NZ_JBPLBA010000259.1:0-20972 GCF_054039375.1 Desulfomarina sp.
TTTTAAGTCTCGGGTGTCTACCAGTTCCACCATCCAGGCAAGTTGGTTGCTTTTAACATACCGGAATAAATTTTGTCAATCTCCAATAAGCGGAACTCAAGGGATTATTCAATTTTCGTATCTTCTATTTTACAACGATAAAGAACTGCTTTCAACAATAGCCAGCATATCTCTTACTGCAAGATCAAGTCCTGAAAAAACAGCTCTGGATATAATAGCGTGGCCTATTGATAGCTCTTCAATAACATCCAGGCCGGCTACATATCCTGCATTCTGGTAATCCAGCCCATGTCCGGCACATACCCTCAGTCCTGCATGGAAAGCCTCCTCTGCCGCTGCAGTGAGAAGAGTGAATTCTTTTTCCCTGTCGACACTGTTTTGTGCGTCGCAATAAGCTCCCGTATGGAGTTCGACAAATGTTGCACCTATTTCTCCGGCAATGGCAATTTGTTGAGGATCTGGATCAATAAAAATGGAAACGGGAATGTCCTTTTTTGCCATTTTTTCAATAACCTTTGCAATCTTTTTCTTTTGAGATAAAAGATCAAGACCTCCTTCCGTTGTCAGTTCCTGGCGATTTTCAGGAACCAGAGTGATCAGGTCAGGTTTGAGGTTGAGGGCGAATTTGATGATATCCTTGTTTGCCCCCATCTCAAGATTGAGTTTGGTTTTAACTGTTTCACGCAACAACCGTACATCCCTGTCTTGAATATGCCTGCGGTCTTCACGAAGGTGAACGACGATTCCTGAGGCCCCGGCAAGTTCACAGATTGCCGCCGCCGCAACCGGGTCCGGTTCATTGATTCCTCGTGCCTGCCTGATGGTTGCAACGTGGTCGACATTGATTGCAAGTTGTGTCATTGAACTTCTCCTGTAATTACATAGTTTGGAAAGTATTTTTTTTTCTTTTGAAAACATTTTTTCTGCCTGACTCCCGGATTTCTCATGATCAAACCCAAGCAGATGAAGAAGACCATGGGTCAGGAGCCAGGCAAAACGATCGTAAATTGGCTGATTATACTTCCTGGCTTCATTGACTGCTGTTTCAAGTGAAATCACTATATCCCCAAGTTCAGAGACAGGCAGACCGGTGAGTGTTTCATCAGTGCCGGACAACAAAGGAAAGGAGAGAACATTTGTTGACTTATCCTGGTGTCGGTAGGTTCTGTTGAGGTCCCTGATTTCCCGGTCATCGACAAGAAGAATGCTCACGGTATGGTTTTCAACTCCGCATTCATTCAAAAGCCAGTTGGAAAGTTTTTTTATTCTGGCAATTGTAACAGGAAAGTTTTTTTTACAATGAATCGTCAGGTCAGTCGGCATGAGGTTGTCGCTCCCGCCTTTCATAGGCTGAGATTATTTTTTGGACAAGAGGGTGCCGTACCACGTCTTCCTTTGAGAATTTGCAGAAAGATATTCCTTTAATATTATTAAGTATTTTATGAGCCTGAAGAAGTCCGGAATTGTCTTTCCCAGGGAGGTCGATCTGGGTGATATCACCTGTAATTACAGCTCTGGAGTCAAATCCTATTCTGGTGAGAAACATTTTCATTTGTTCTCTGGTTGTGTTTTGGGCCTCATCCAGAATAATAAAAGAGTTGCTGAGAGTTCGTCCCCTCATGAAGGCAAGGGGAGCTATTTCTATTACATCTTTTTCTATCAGATCCATACTCCTCTCAGGGCCGAGCATGTCATTGAGAGCGTCGTGGAGAGGCCTGAGGTATGGATTGACTTTCTGAGCCACATCACCAGGAAGAAAACCAAGTTTTTCTCCTGCTTCCACTGCCGGACGGGTGAGTATTATGGATCTGACCTGCTCATTGACCAGTGCGGAGACAGCCATTGCAACGGCAAGATATGTCTTTCCCGTACCAGCAGGACCGATGCCGAAAACGATGTCGTTGTTTCGAATAGCTTCGATGTAGGTTTTCTGATTTTTTGTTTTTGGGGAGATAATACGGTTTTTAGTCGTGATGTAAATCTTGTCCAGAAATATTTTATCCAGTTTTGCTTTCGGGTCTGTTTCGAGAATTTTCAGCCCGAAAGCAAGGTCGGATGAATAAACCGGGTATCCCCTTGAAATAAGGGAATAGAGTTGATCAAGCAGGTCAGTTACCAGTTCAACCTCGTGGGGAAACCCGATTATCTGCAACCCGGTTCCTCTGGCATTGATTGTAACGCCGGAACTTTTTTCCAGGATATGGAGGTTTCTGTTGAGGTCTCCATAGAGTGTTCCTGCGGTTCCATTATCAGGAAAATGAATTTCCCGTCGAATAAATTGCGAATCCATCTATTTTTTATTTCTGAGTTTTTTCAACTCGTCATTAATGATGAGTTGAAATCCGGCAAGACTTCTTCGTGTCGGAGTTCTGCCATTAATAAAAACTGTTGGTGTCCCGGTAACACCCGCTTTCTGGGCGTCAAGAAGATCTTTTTCCAGACGGGCCCTGATCCGGGGAGAGTTCATATCTTTTTCGAACCGTGTCATGTCAAGTTTGAGATCAACGGCGATTTTTCTGATCACATCCATGTTCAGATTATCTGCCGCAAAAAGCTTGTCATGAAACTCCCAGAATTTACCCTGTTCTCTTGCTGCAAGGGCTGCCCGTGCTGCCGGATCGGCACTTTTATGGAATTTCAATGGCATGTTTTTGAACACAATTTTAACTGTTTTCGGATTTTTTTCGAGCACCTGCTCGAGAAGTGGCAGAATCTTGCCACAGTAAGGTCACTCAAAATCAGTGAAAACGGCAATTGTCACCGGTGCATCAGCCGGACCTTCAAATGGTGAATCAGCCGTATCAATGTTGACGACAAACGAGATAGAAACGGCGGTAAAGGTATTCTTCTCATTGTCAATGAGATAAAGCATTTCGCCCTGGGGAGCAATGTCAATGGCCGAAACCCCGCCGCTCACTGGAATAGACCCCTGCAGCTGTCCCTGCCTGTTATAGACCTGAACCTGCTGTTTGTCATTGAGAATAAAGATGTATTTGCCGTCGAGGGAGTGAACCATGTCAAGGGTTCTGTTGTTGGTGGGCCAGCTTTGGACAGCTTTCCATTCAACATGGTCGTTCTGTCCTTCAGATGTCGCCGTGAGAGCGCTGGCACCCGTGGCTGTCATGCAGAAGAAGGCAAGGCCCAGTGCATGGATTTTTGAAATTTTCATGTAAACCTCGGTATTGATGATGAATAGTTAGTGTCTGTCCAGAAACAGATTTTCTCCTGTTTCTTCGCTGGGTGGTGAATTAATATTATAATATCAAATAGATACCAGCAGTATGACTTCTTCTGTGCATCGATGAAAAAGAAAAAATCTCAATTCCGGTTAGACATCAGTTTCAGTTTATTTTCTGTATCTGTGAGCGTTCAATGGTGATGCAGGCCAGTTTTTTTAAACACGTTGCTATGATAAGCTATACTCAGTTGCAGATGAACAATAGCCATTCTTCAGTTTTTTGGCAATATTGTTAACAGGCTCCTAAGCAAAGTTTGAAAGAAACGTCATGAGAAAAAACTGGCAAAGCCAACAAAAAATTGGTAAAAGGATCAGCTTTTAGAGAATTGCTTCATGAAGAAAGTATAATCTTGACGGTTTCACCTGAGTTGATTATTAAAATTCTGATTACCCGTGACAGTCAGCCAGGATGGCCTGAAATGCAGTTAAATAGTTGGGAGCGAGGGTGGCGGAACTGGTAGACGCACCAGACTTAGGATCTGGCGCCTTACGGTGTGGGGGTTCGACTCCCCCCTCTCGCACCAGTTAAAAAAAGGATTACAGCTTTAGCTGTAATCCTTTTTTTGTTTTTTCATTTTCTTATCCATCTGTCAATCCCAGATAAGCTGAGATAAGGGCCGGATCTTTTTCGGCTTCTGCTGCAGATCCCTGCCAGACGTCCTGACCTGATTCCAGAACACAGACGTGATCGGCAATTTTCAGGGCCTTGCTGGTATTTTGTTCCACCAGAAGGATTGTGACGCCCTGATCTTTCAGAAAGGAAATGGCCCTGTAGCAGAGATCAATAATTTTGGGCATTAGTCCCAGTGAGAGCTCATCGATAATCAGGAGTTCAGGTTCAGCCATGAGTGCCCTGCCAATGGCAAGCATCTGTTGTTCACCGCCTGACAAGGAAGAGGCTCTCTGTTCTTTTCTTTCCTTTAATCGGGGGAAGAGTTCAAAAACTTTATCCCGGTTGAAGGGTAATCGTTTTTTGGGTAGAGAAAAACAACCCATTGCCAGGTTGTCATTGACAGTCATGTCCGAAAAAAGTCGTCGGCCTTCCGGAGCAAGAGCAATGCCGATACGGACGCGTTGCTGGACAGATATATGGGTTATATCCTGACTTTTGAAAAAGACCGAACCGGCTTTAATGCGAACATGACCGGCAATGGCCATGATGGTAGAGCTTTTTCCTGCACCATTGGGACCGATCAGGGCAAAGATACTCCCTTTGGCAATATGGAACGATAAATTGTCGATAACTGTCAGGTTGCCGTATCCGCAACTCATATTTTCAAGAGAGAGCATTATGTTCTTCTCCAAGGTATGCTTTTCTGACTTTCGGTTCGTTCATGACCGATTCCGGTTCTCCTGAACTGAGCAGGATGCCGTTATCAATAACTGCCAGTGTATTGCAGATACGGATGACTTCTGCCAGGTTATGTTCAATCAGTAAAATTGTCTGGCCAAGTGCATTGAGTTCTTTCAGCTGATCAGCCAGTTCTCTGGCTTCTGTCTGGTTGAGGCCAGCCAGGGGTTCGTCCAGAAGGAGTATGGCGGGGTCAAGCGCCAGTGCCCGGGCAACCTCCAGTCGCTTTAAATAGCCAAGAGGCAGGTTTGTCGGTTTTTCTCCGGCAATTTTGTCAATATTGAGAAGCTTTAGTATTTCAAATGCCTTTTCTTCTTCTTGTTTTCTTGTTCTGCTGAAAATGGAACGCATCGGATTTTTGGTTTTTTCGTAACCTGCGACAAGCACAACATTTTCCAGAACCGTCATAGAAGTGAAAGGATGGACTATTTGCTGGGAAAGGCCTATGCCTGCGCGGATACGATCGTGGCCGGCAAGATGGTCAAGACATTTTTCCTTTAGAAAAACAGATCCTTCAATTGGTTTCACTGTCCCGGTTATCACGCGCATAAGCGTTGTCTTTCCGGCTCCGTTCGGTCCGATCAGACCCATGAAATCATCGCTGTTGGTCTGGATACAGATGTCTTTCAGGGCAGTGATTCCACCGAACTGAACGGTTATATTATCTACCCGAAGCATCTGTTTTTCTCCTTCCTGTTCTACTGAAAATTCGGTTGGCCATACCACTTATTCCGTCGGGACTGAAAAGCATGATTGTACAGAGAAGGCCTCCATATACCAGTAACTTGTAATCATCAATAAACTGAAACCACATTGGAAAAATGGAGAGAATCGCGGCGGCAACAGTAACTCCCCAGACGGAACCTGTACCTCCGATGACAACCATGGACAGTACTGTTATCGATTCAACGAAACCAAAACTCTCCGGATCGATAAAGCGGACGTTGTGGGCGTACAGAACTCCGGAGAGACCAGCAAAACAGGTGCCCAGGCCGAAAGCAATAAGCTTGTAACGGGAGCAGTCGATGCCGACAAGGCCCGCGGTATCTTCATCATCTGCAATGGCGTCAAAGGCAAAGCCCATCCAGGAACGTTTGAGGTAGAGGCTGAAAAGGGCAAGGCCAAAGGCCAGAGAGAGGACAAAAAGCATATAACCGATTTTTCCTAATCCGGGATCAGGGATCATGGCGATACCCATCTCTCCACCAAGAAAGTCCTGTTTCCTGACGATACCGAGAAAAAGAAAAACGACGCCCATGGTGGTTATGGCCAGGAAATCATCCCGGACACGCAGGCTGGCAAAACCGACAATGATGCCTAGAATTCCGGCAACAAACATACCCGCGGGAAGGGCTACCCAGAAGGATATACCCGCGCCTGTCAAAAGGGCGGAAGTGTATGCTCCTGTTCCTATAAACGCACCATGTCCGAGACTTATCTGGCCACAGAACCCCACAATAAGGTTCAGGCTGAGAGCTCCAATGATGGCTATTCCCATGATGGTCAGCAGGCTGATTTCGTATTCCATTTTTTTTACCTCCCAGCAAACAGGCCGGTGGGTTTCACCATCAGTACCAGGATCAGAAGGGCGAAGGCAATAGAATCCCGGTCCATGATATTTCCGAGATAAATAGTTCCGAACGCCTCGGCAACACCAATGACCAGTGCGGCAATCAGGGTGCCCCTGACATTCCCCAGACCGCCGAGAACGATAATGGCAAGTGCCTTGTAACTGGGGACACTGCCCATGGTGGGTTCTACAAGGTTATTGATCAGGGCAACCATTGCTCCTGCTCCCGCGGCCATTGCCGAGCCGATAAAAAAGTTGAGATATCGAACATTTTTAACATCAACACCAAAACTTTGAGCCATACCCGGATCGGTAACTGTTGCCCGCCAGGCCATGCCGATACGACTGTATCGGGTGAAAAGAGCCAGGGCGGAAATGAGAAAGGCGGTCAGCAGAATGGCAACTATTTCGCATTGCCTTAAATAGGTACCTCCAATATTAAATGTATCCTGGAGGGGAGCATTTATAAAAGTGAGCCCGTATGGACCGAAAATGATACGATATATCTCCTCCATGGCAATAAAAAGGCCGATGGAGGCGATAAGAGCGACAAAAGGTGGTTTATCCAGTATCGGCTGGTAGATCAGCCTGTAAATCACCATGCCGATCAGGCCGACCCCAACCATGGACATACAGATGGCCAGTGGGAAACTTCCTGTAAAATTAGTCAGGTACAGAGCCAGATAGCCACCCAGTGTATAGAGTCCTGCATGGGCAACATGGAGAATTCTCAAAAGGCCGTATACCAGGGTCAGGCCGATTGCAATCAGAGCATATATACCACCCTGGATCAATCCCTGGATAAGGAGGTCAAGAAAAAGCATGGAATAATTTTGATTTAAGGGTATCTGATCACAGGCAATTCAGTATGTACCCCAATGGGCCATCAATACCTGAAGGGCATAAATGGCCGATCCATCTGGTTCGGCCATGTTTTACCTGGAAGTGGACACACCAGGTCGTAAATTACCTGGTCGGTGGTGCAAGCAGTTCTGCGTCGCTGATAACGGCAAAATGTCTGAACTGTCCATCTTTGACAATCTGCACCTGAACGTCTTTGATGACTTCGCCAAGATCGTTAAAGGAAATTGTCCCCGTTGAGGCAGCAAGTTTTGTTCCGGCAATACTGTCTCTGACCTTTTGTCTGTCCGTGCTGCCTGCATGTTGAATTGCTGCTGCGGCTACTTTTACAGCGGTATGACCGGATGCTGCAACCATATCGGTCTTGTGATTAAACATCTTTTCATATTCCCGTATGAAATCACTTGTTTCTTTAGATGAAGAATCACGATCCAGGGACGTTGTTATTATGACACCTTCCGAGGCAGCACCGGCTATTTTGATAAACGTCTGGGTATCAAATCCTTCCTGGCCGATAATTGTGGCCTTGATACCTGCGGATCGTAGTTGCGTTACCAGGGGACCGGCCGTGAAATAGTATCCGGTTGCATAGATTATATCTGGTTTATCAGCTTTGACCCGTGCGACAATAGGGCCGAATTGCCGATCTTTTATGGAGTAGGGGTATTCGTTGACGATTGTGATACCGTAGTCTGTGGCTTTTTCCCGAAATCCGGCCACAAGTGATTTGCCGAAATCGTTATTCAAGGTAATCAGTACAACCCGTTTTTTCTTCAGGATATCTCCTGCCAGCTTTGCGCCGGCTCTGCCCTGAACCTCACCGACAAAAGATGTCCGAAATACAAAATTTCCAGCCCTTGTTATATCAGGATGGATTGCGTAAGCCGCAATGTAGGGTACACCGGCAGACTGGTAAATTCCGGCTGCTGCACGGGTAGCCCCGGAATAACTGCAGGAAACACCAACTGTTACCTTGTCTTTTTCAATGAGTTTGGTGGCAATCGGTACGGATTGCTTGGGGCTTGCCTGGTCATCATAGACAACCAGTTCCACCTTTTTGCCAAGAATTCCACCCGAACTGTTGATCTGTTCCGCAGCCAGTTTTGCACCATTGAGAGCGGATTTACCGTCTGATGCCGCAAATCCTGTCAGGGGCACATTTACACCGATTTTGATTGTTTCAGCCGCAGTTGCGGTCACAGCGAAAGACGAGGCCAGCGTGAAAAGCATTATATTTTTCCATATTGATTTTACACCCATATTTTCACCCCTTATAGCAGAATTAAATCTGAATCCCATCGCAGGCGGAGTGCCGTTGATGGACCAACAGCAAAACCATTCAAGTAGAAAAATTCAGAGAGAGTTATAAGGTTGTATATACAATTGACACCAAGATATCAAGAGATAGTTTAAAGCTTTTGCCGGCAGAAAGGAGATAAGTAATGCAATTACATGTGGTTATAATATGTCTGCCGGGAGGGTGGTTTTAAGGAATGCGGTGGATGGTATAGCCTATATCCCCGGGTTTCTGCCGATTATTCATTGACTATTTTGAAAGCAGGATTACTGTAGAGCGCTATTGCGTTGACAGAGAGCGATTAATATTTTAAAGGTCATCGTAATTAATCGAGGGCAGCCTGGTTTTTCACGGTTTTTTAGCTTACACATGTAGGCTGTACAGACAAAAGAGGTGGTGAAAATTTGTGGCAGGTGAACAGGTGTCGCTAAAATCCAATTAAAACAAAATGTTGTTTGATGTGTAGTTAATTGAAGGTCATCAACAGGATCAGTCTTATATATTATGGTCATTTTCAGAAACCTGTTTTTCTTACAAGCGATCTGAAGTCAAGGCTTGGTTTTTTTGCAATTTTATTTTTTTGAAACAAGGTGTGAATTTTTTTATGTTGATGGAATTTGCACCTGTGAGATGTATTTCATTCCAAATGTCTGTAGTGCCGGGCAATGGAGTGCTGGCGCATTGCATTCCCGGCAAAGCTCATGGGCAGCCCTGTTTGGAATGGTATATTAACTAAACGAAAGGATGGTACTCAATGGAAGTCAATGTTGAAGAAGTCAGTGAGCTGACCAGGAAAATAACGGTAACATTGCCGGTGGAAGATGTAAAACCCTTGCTGGATGCAGAGTATGACAAGTTGAAAAGTGAAGTGAAAATGAAAGGGTTTCGCCGGGGAAAAGTCCCCCGATCAATTATTGTAAAACAATATAAACCCCAGGTTGAAGGGGAAACCGGTGAAAAGCTGGTTCAGGAAAATTACTTTATTGCCATTGAAAAAGAAGGGATTGATCCTGTCGTCCATCCTGATATCAAAAGTGCAAAATTCAATGATGACGGCAGTTTTACCTTTGTCGCCGACGTCGATATTCGGCCTGAATTTGAACTGGGGCAATATAAAGGTCTGGAAGTTGAGAAAGTCGATGTGCTGGTGACCGATGAGGAAGTGCAGCTCGAGCTTGAAGAGATGCAGAAAAATATGGCCGCACTCAGGTCTGTCAGTGACAGGGCGGTCCAGGAAGGTGATGTGGTCATTGTTGATTTCCAGGGATATGAAAATGGGGAACCCATGGCCCAGGTTAAAAATGATGACTATTCCGTTGATGTCGGTTCCGGCAATATGGGAAAGGAATTTGAAGAAAAACTGATAGGAATGAAAAAAGATGAGGAGGCCACTCACGAGGTGGATTTCCCTCCGTCCCATCCCAATCCTGTTCTGAAAGGGAAGAAGGTGGAATTCCGTATCAAAGTAAAAGATATCAAGGAACGTGTTCTCTCTGATCTTGATGATGAGTTTGCAAAAGATGCAGGTGAGGAATTCAAGACGCTTGATGAACTGAAAAATTCTATTCTTGAGAGACGGACAAAAGAACGTGAGGAGCGGGCCGAGGGTACCTTGACCGACAGGATTATGCAGAAGTTGCTCGAGGCCCATGAATTTGAAGTACCCAAGCGTTTGGTCGCCTTCGAGATTGAGCAGATGATCAAACAGACAGAGCAACAGCTTGAACAGAGCGGTTTGAGTCTTGAGTCGGCTGGTCTCAGCAGGGAAAAACTTGCCGAACAGAATGAGGAGATGGCGGTAAAACGGGTTCGTGGGGATTTTATTTTAAAGAAAATCGCTGAAGTCGAAGAGATCAAGGTTTCAGATGAAGACCTTGAACGTGGTTTCAAACGAATTGGTGACCAGTATAATATGCCGGTAGCCAAGGTTAAGGAATATTTTCAAAGCAGGGACGACCTCCTCCCGTTTATGAATGAGCTGCTGAATGAAAAGATTTTGACTTTCCTAAGGGAAGAAGCAGTACTGATCGAGCCTGTGGAAAAAGAACCGGAAACAGTTGTTGAAAAGGATGAAGAGGAATAAAGCCTGCCTTTCTTGCTTCTGAAATGAAAAGCCTTATAATAATGTAACTGATTTCAGGAGTGATATTTCTTCGGTTTGAAAACGTATCAATCGACTGCATCGGATGTTTTGTCCGATGCAGTCGCGTAGTTTTGACGTTGGTCAGGATCTGGAGGGGGGGCTATTGGTAATCCTCTCGGTTTAAGGCTTTTTCTTCGTAGTTTGGATTTTCACAACCTTACATCAAGGGGTATAAAAGGTTGAACTTTTCAGTCCGGGTGTGCAGGGTTGTTAAATCGATGTAGTTTTACATTCAGTGGAAGAATTGAAATTACAATAAAAATCATTATGAATTTATAATAAGACCTGAATTCGTCAGCGGATGGACCGAAGGGAGGCGAGCGTTTTTTAGCAGATTTGATTGTGATTTATATGATTGTATTTCAAAATCTTATCAAGAAAAATATCACAAGACCGTCACCGATTCAGGTAAGATCCTTTTTGAAGAGAGTGGAGCGAATGTAATGAATCTTGTACCTATGGTTGTTGAGCAAAGTCCCCGGGGAGAGCGCGCGTATGATATATATTCCCGTCTTCTTAAAGAAAGGATTATTTTTCTCGGTGGGGGGGTAACAGATGATGTGTCGAATGTTATCGTTGCCCAGTTACTCTTCCTTGAAGCAGAGGATCCTGAAAAAGATGTGACATTTTATATTAATTCTCCTGGTGGTTCCGTGACTGCGGGGATGGCGATCTATGATACAATGCAATATATCAAATGTGACATTGCAACCCTCTGCATGGGGCAGGCTGCTTCCATGGGTGCTCTCCTTCTGGCTGCGGGAACTGAAGGAAAACGTTATTCACTGCCTAATGCGAGAATTATGATTCATCAACCGATGGGAGGTTTTCAGGGTCAGGCAACGGATATTGATATACATGCCAGGGAAATTTTGCGGATGAGGGAAGATCTCAACACTATTCTGGCCCGTCACAGTAAACGAACCGTTGAAGAAGTAAGCTTGGATACCGAGCGGGATAATTTTATGGGACCGTTGGATGCAAAGGAATATGGTATCATTGATAAAGTGCTTACAAACCGTGAAGAGATAGCTGAGGAAAAATAGGTATGGATGGTATTGATGGTCGGGGACCGGACTGTAACTGTTCATTTTGCGGGAAAAAGCAGGATGAGGTTGAAAAACTTATTGCCGGGCCGGATGTTTTCATCTGTGATGAGTGCATTCAACTCTGTAATGAAATAGTGGTCGATCAGGCAGATGACAACGATACAGCGGGTGAGAAAAATACACCGGCAGCTGCATTGAAACCACGAGAGATAAATGCACATCTTGATGATTACGTGATCGGTCAGTCCCATGCGAAAAAGGTTCTGTCGGTGGCTGTTCATAATCACTATAAAAGAATAGATGCGCCTGTTGATGATGATTCCGTTGAACTGCAAAAATCAAATATTATTCTGATTGGTCCCACCGGTTCCGGTAAAACCCTTGTCGCTCAAACCCTGGCAAGGATACTGAATGTACCTTTCTGCATGGCGGATGCCACTACTCTTACAGAGGCGGGATATGTGGGAGATGATGTGGAAAATATTCTCGTCAATCTGCTTCAGGCTGCTGATTACGATGTGGATATGGCTCAGAGGGGTATTATTTATATTGACGAAATAGATAAAATTGCCAGAAAATCGGACAGTCCTTCGCTCACCCGGGATGTCTCGGGGGAGGGGGTTCAACAGGCTCTTCTGAAAATCATTGAAGGTACCATGGCGTCAATTCCACCGAAAGGCGGCAGGAAGCATCCCCAGCAGGAACTGGTTCAGATAGATACCACAAATATTCTTTTTATCTGTGGTGGAGCTTTTGTCGGACTTGACAGCGTGGTCAGAAGAAGGCAGGGGAAAAAATCTATAGGTTTCGGGGCAAAAGTGCTGGATGACGGCAAGAAAAAACTTGGAGAACTTCTTGCGTCTGTTCAACCTGAAGATTTATTGAAATTTGGACTTATTCCAGAGCTTGTCGGGAGGCTGCCGGTCATAGCCTCCATGGAAGAGCTGGAGGAGGAAGATCTGATCCGCATTCTCAAGGAACCCAAAAATGCCCTTGTCAAACAATATGGTAAATTATTCGAGTTTGACGATATTACTCTTCGTTTCACCGAAGGTGCCCTTGTGGCCATTGCCAGAAAGGCAATGAAGAGGAAATCAGGGGCACGGGGGTTACGGTCGGTTATGGAAGAGGCGATGCTGGATGTTATGTATGATCTGCCTTCCAGAGAAAATGTTCAGGAATGTGTTATTAATGAACAGGTCATAACCAAAGGCGAATATCCAGTCATACTGTATCGTAATGAAGAGGCGGAACAGTTGAAGACAGGTTGAACATGAATCCTGCGATTGCCGGTGATACTGATGAATTCAGCAAGATGAAAGGTCACTGCTCACAACTGTCACTTATTTGAACAGACCATCTGTTCTTTTAGTTCCTCCATGTGGGCGGGCGTCGAGGTTAGCGAGTGCCTGTCCAGAAATGAGGTTTTTTGTTCGAGATCAAGGCGCACGAGAAATTTTACCGCTGACATATAATGGATATCGGAGTCTACGCTTACCTCCGAGGATACAATTTTTCGGACAACGCAGATATTGAGCAAAAAGACCATTTATAGACAGGCACTAGCGAAGATTCCGAAAATAGGGGTGTCTGTGAGCAGTTACGATGAAATAAAAGAAGGAAAGCAGTGAAAGAGGAAGGTTGTGAAATATCAAAAGGAGATCCAGTGACAAAACTTTACCCATTAATGCCACTGCGGGATATTGTTATTTTCCCCCACATGGTTGCACCTCTGGTGGTCGGAAGAAAACCATCCATCCAGGCCCTTGAAGATGCAATGGAAAAGAAAACGGATATCCTGCTGGTAACCCAGAAAGATTCTACGGTGGATGAACCGTTAACAGAAGATTTGTACAGTGTCGGCACCCTGGCTACCATAATGCAGCTGCTTCGACTGCCGGATGGTACGATTAAAGCCCTGGTGGAAGGGAAGGCAAGGGCAAAAATAGTTTCTTTTGTCCCCCATGATCATTTTCTGCAGGCCGAAGTGGAAGAAAATATAGACGACTTTGAAGAATCCAGGGAGCTTATAGTTTATGAACGTGAGCTGCGTAAATTTTTTGAGAAATATGCTGCTGTTGATAAGAAAATTGCCAAAGAAGTCCTTAGCTCACTGGAGCTGATTGAGAATCCATTCAAGCTTCTCAATATTATCTGTTCTCATCTGCCCCTGAAGAGTGATGAAAAACAGCAGATTCTGGAGACAGAACCTCTCACGAAACGTATGGATAAGGTGCTGGAGATTATCAATCGTGAAATTGAACTTGCAGAACTGGAGAAACGCATCAATGCAAAAGTAAAGATGCGGATGGGGAAAACACAGCGGGATTACTACCTTGGTGAAAAGGTACGGGAAATTCAGAGCCAGATGGCTCAGAACAGTGACGGTCTGGATGAACTTGGTGAGCTGGAAGAGGCTATCAAGAAAAAGAAAATGCCGGCACTTGCCAGGGAAAAAGCTCTGAAAGAACTGAAAAAATTGAAAAATATGCCACCGATGTCAGCAGAGACGACGGTGGTGAGAAATTATATTGACTGTATTGTAAGCCTGCCCTGGAATAAGAAATCCAAATCAAAAATTGATATCAACAGGGCGGAAAAAATACTTGATGAAGATCATTACGGCCTGGTCAAACCGAAGGAACGTATTCTTGAATATCTGGCAGTGCAGGCTCAGGTGAAAAAAATAAAGGGGCCGATACTTTGTCTTGTGGGCCCTCCAGGTGTTGGCAAGACATCTGTGTGCAAGTCCATTGCCAGGGCGATGGGAAGGAAATTCGCCCGATTGTCCCTGGGAGGTGTCAGGGATGAGGCTGAAATCCGTGGACACAGGCGCACCTACATTGGGGCAATGCCCGGAAAAATTATTCAGTCAATGCAGAAGGTTAATGTGGCTAACCCGGTGTTCTGTCTGGATGAGGTCGATAAAATGTCCATGGATTTCAGGGGAGATCCGTCGTCTGCCCTGCTTGAAGTGCTCGATCCTGAACAGAATGTTGCCTTTAATGATCATTATCTGGATATTGATTATGATCTTTCCGAAATATTTTTTATAACTACCGCCAACAATCTTCATGGGATTCCGGTCCCTCTGCAGGACAGGATGGAGATTATTCAGCTCAGCGGATATACAGAAGAGGATAAACTCAAGATTGCGGAAGGTTTTTTGATCCCCAAACAACTTGAAGAAAACGGATTCAAACCAGGGGATATTCAGCTGACTGGCGGTGCTATTCTTGAAATAATTCGCAGATATACAAAAGAGGCCGGTGTCAGAAACCTGGAGAGAATCATTGCTTCACTCTGCCGCAAGGTTGCCAGGGATAGATTGAAAAAAAATCTGAAAAACAAAAAATACAGGATCAGCGTTCAATCTGTTTTAAAATACCTGGGAACTCCAAAATACAGATACGGACGAGCCGAGGAGAATGATGAGATAGGCCTCACCACCGGACTTGCCTGGACCGAAGTGGGCGGAGAGTTGTTGCAGATAGAGGCGACGCTGATGGCCGGTTCAGGAAAATTAACAATTACAGGGAAACTGGGTGATGTCATGCAGGAATCGGCCCAGGCCGCACTCAGCTATGTACGATCCAGAGCTTCTGTTCTGGGGCTTGAAGAGGATTTCTATCAGAAACTCGATATTCATATCCATGTCCCTGAGGGAGCCATACCCAAGGATGGTCCTTCTGCTGGAATTACGATTGCCACCACACTTGTTTCCGCTCTGATCAAGGTGCCGGTGAAACATGAATTGGCAATGACTGGAGAAATTACCTTGCGAGGCCGGGTTCTTCCCATCGGAGGATTGACTGAAAAACTGCTGGCGGCCAAAAGAGGTAATATTACCCAGGTTCTCATTCCTAAGGAAAATGAACGTGATTTGAATGATGTGCCTGTGAAGATAAGGAAATCTCTGAATATAACTGTTGTTGATCATATGGATGAGGTCCTGGAGAATGCTCTTGTCTCGACTGAAGGCAAGCCATCTTTTAGACTTGAACCTGCGAGCAATTCAGGTCCGGGGGCAATCAAATAATAGAGTCGTTGGCCCTGGGAGTTATTGCATTTTTTCTTGATATCACTATGGAATACAGGCAGTCAGGTTGAAAATTAATTATTTTATAACAATCTGATATCTCACCAAAAAACTTTATAAAGAGTTATCTCACCTCTGCTTGACAATTTTGCTTGACGTAGCAGGGGGAAGTTGGTAAATAATCCCTCACGTTTGATTGACGGGCGGCTAGCTCAGTTGGGAGAGCATCGGCCTTACAAGCCGAGGGTCACAGGTTCAAGCCCTGTGCCGCCCACCACAATCAAATGAAGGTTTTTCGTAATTACTCACAGGTACCCCAGCTTTTCACGGTCTCTTTTGTCCGCATAGGTAGGCTATAGCGAACAAAAGAGTCTGCAAAAATCTGCGGCACCTGTGAGCAATTACAGTTCAGAGGTAATAAAATCATATAATTGTTACCCCGGTGAGTAATTACTCCTAAAGTTTTTTCATTTCCCCGTCGATACGAAGAGTAACAAAATCTTTTTTACAGACAAAACGATGCAGGGACGCATCGTGCAGTCAGCATGGAGGCTAACGGAAATGATTGAAAACACCCTTACCGTCAAATCGACACCACTTGAAAATTACAGACAGAAGCAGCTTGACGCAGTGACAGTATCACTGCAGGAACAAAAGATCAGCCGGGAAAAAAGTTTCTTTGAAAACGACCGGATGACTCTTTCATTCAGCAGCGAATCAATTATCACTTATGACAGTTCCATGTCTCTCAAGGGAACACAAAGTGATATGTATAACGTTCTAAAGGAGTTGGTACTCAATATTTTCAAAAACCAGAATGTCGGATACAGGATCACTGCTGATACCCAGGAAATCGATATTGAAGAGCTCTCCAGTCAGGAAGCGGCAGAGCTTGTGGCAGATGACGGTTATTTTGGAGTTGAACAAACCTCGGATCGTATTGTAGACTTTGCGACAGGAATCGCCGGCAACGATCCGGCAAGACTTGACACAATCAAACAGGGGGTGGAAAAGGGATTTCAGGAAGCGCTTGACGCGTTTGGAGGATGGCTCCCTGAGATATCTTATGACACCTACGATGCCGTCTTTAAAAAACTTGATGACTGGGCAGAAGGAAATGGCAGTCATTCAATGAAAACCTAGGTGATGTTATGAGCGTTGAATTTTTTGGCGTTGGCGGACCGGGGCAGATTGGAAATCTTAAAAAGAGTACAAAAACCCCGGCAACAACTCAGGAGAAGGATTCAGGAGACAAGGTCCAGTTTTCTTCAGTACTGCAGGATGTCCATAAAGCCCAAAGCAGTGGAAAAACAACCGATACTGAAAGAATGGACCGTATTGCCGAAATCAAGGCCCAGGTGGCAAACGGATCATACGAACCTGACCTGAACAAGGTTTCGGCCTCACTCCTTGAATTTCTGGTTGAGCGGCAATAAAACCTTACAACTGTTAAATCCTGCGTGAGCAGTTACACGGAAGGTAATCAAAATGAGCGGTGATACAACAAGAGAATATCTTATTCGTCTGCGAGATGTCATACTCGAAGAACGTGAATTTGCCAAAGCTCTTGACATGGAGGGGATGTCCCGCGCCATGGCGGAGAAAGAGGAACTTATTCAGGTACTTGCTCATGTCCGTGTCATTGATGAAAGGGACAGACCCATTGCGGATGAGATCCGTGCGGAAAATCGTAGAAACGCCTTTCTCTTTAAATCAACTTTAGGCTGGATCAGGGACACCATGGAGTTTTTTGGTCAAAAAACTGTCACATCCACCTATTCATCCAATGCCAATGCCATTGCTTCACAGGTAAACGGCAGACTTCTCTCGGGAAAAATCTGATATGGCCGGTCTTTTCAACGCACTCAATGCCGCAAGAACTTCGCTGGAAGTCAACCAGAAATCCATAGAAATCATTGGAAACAATATCTCCAATGTCAATACCGAAGGATACTCCAGACAGCAGGCCGTCCTTGAAACTTATCCGGCAATGAATTTTGGTGATTTCTTCATCGGCCAGGGTGTAAAAATCTCCGATGTTAAAAGGCAGCATGATGTTTTCATTGATCAGCAGATCAAAGAGAAAGCTGTCAATCTCGGCCTTGAAGACGCAGCCACACGGCCACTTTCCGAACTGGACCGGGTTTTCAATATTACAAAGGATAATATTTCAACAGATATAGACACATTCTTTGATTCCCTCCAGGAACTCTCTGCAAATCCTGCCGATCTTGTGCAGCGAAACAATGTCATTCTCCAGGGGCAGGTTTTATCCACAAGTTTCAACAATACCGTCAATGAGCTTAACGCCATCAAAGAAAACATAAATGATACCATCCTCTCCAAACTCGATTCAGTCAATTCCCAAATACAGGAAATTGCCGATCTCAATGACAGAATATATTCAATAGAAATCCACGGTCAGACTGCCAACAGTGCCCGTGATCAGCGTGATATGGTGGCAAAGTCTCTTGCCCAGACTCTTGGAGCACAGTCTTATGAAGACCCGAAGGGTATGCTTTCTGTACAGCTTCCCGGCGGTCTGCCACTTGTCCAGGGAACCATGCCCATGTCCATCAGCGCTGACACCTCCGGATCTCTTCTCACACTGCAGCTTCATGCGGGTGGTGTTGTGAGGGATCTTACTTCGAACAACATGGGGGGAGAATTCAAGGGGCTTGTGGATATCAGGGACAGATTTATTCCAGAGCTCAACGCAGACCTCGATAAACTTGCCTATGAATTGAGCACTCAGGTTAATCTTCAACATCAGGCCGGGGGAGGA
Source organism: Desulfomarina sp. (assembly GCF_054039375.1). NCBI lineage: Bacteria > Pseudomonadati > Thermodesulfobacteriota > Desulfobulbia > Desulfobulbales > Desulfobulbaceae > Desulfomarina > Desulfomarina sp. The sequence goes on from NZ_JBPLBA010000259.1 coordinate 18,334, forward strand.
CTCGACTCCAGCACAGGCAATCTGTTTTTTTCTGTCCCGCCAAATTACGTTGCATCTCCCCCCGGCCCGCCCCCCACCGGTGCAGAATACAGAGATGCGGCAAGAGAAATGAAGGTTGTGCTTACCGACCCAAAAAAAATTGCAGCCGGAACAGCACCCGACCCCGGCCCTCCTCCCGGCACCGTATCCCCGGGGGATAATCGGAACGCTTTAATACTTTCCAATATTGCCGATAATTACCTTATAGACGGAACTGATAATTTCAATTCACTGTACGGGAAAATAGCTGCCAAGGTCGGTGTAGAAAGCAACCAGAACAAACTTTCCCTCAAAGGTGCTCAGGATGCACTTGTTCAACTTGAAAATTTTCGGGACGGCCTCCAGGGGGTCTCCCTTGAGGAGGAAATGATAAGTCTTATTCAATTCCAGAGAGGATTTGAATCTTCTGCAAAATTCCTCACCACGGTTGATGAAATGATGAACACCATAATGGGAATCAAACGATAGGGGACAAATATGAAAGTTACTGACCAGTCCACATTTCGGTTGATGCAGACAAATCTTGACAGAATCACCAATGACCTTCTCAGCCTGCGGAACCAGGGAGCCACCGGTCTCAAACTCAACAAACCATCCGATGATCCCGGCGCAATCCGTCCGGTCCTGACGACCCGGACCCAGTTGCAGCAGAACGAAAGATATCTTGAAACCATGGGCCATGCCGGTGACACCATGGCGGCAACCGACGGCCATCTGAATCATGTGGAAAATATCATGGTCAGGGTCAAGGAAATAGCAATAAATGCTGTGAACAGCGCCATGAGTGAATCAGACCTGGCGACATTCGGAGATGAAATTGCCGAGCTTAGAAATGAGCTGCTTGATTCCGCCAATGCAGTCGTTGACGGGAAATATATTTTTGCCGGTTTTAACGAAAAAACAAAACCATTTACGGAAAATCCCGCCTATGATCCTGCGCTGTACGATGTCAACGATGTGACGACCTGGCCTTATCTCTATCACGGAGATTACAACAATACCAGTCTCGAAATCACCCCCGGTGAATTCATGGATGTCAACCTTACCGGTAATGAATTGTTCATGGGCATCACCAATGAAATTGCGGCAGCAGGATACACAGATCCATACCGGGGTGAACGCCAGACATCCACAGCCATAGGCCCCGGAACACCAGGAAACGACATCACCATAACCGCCGGCACAAATCCACCTGTAACAATCTCAGGGGGGACCGATCTGACGGATCCTGCCGGTGAAAACAATTACGCGGCAAAGGTTGCAGCCCTCTTCAGTCAATCAGGAACCGGTCTTGTGGGCACTGTCAATGCAGCAACCAAAGACCTTGGGAATCTCGCCCTGACAGATTTCGTTGATACGGAAGATACGTACAGTTTAGATATCACTTCCGGAGGAAACACAATTTCCGTTACCCTCGATGGCCCTTCAGGGAACTATGATTATACACTAAGTGGTTTAGCGTCCGCACTTGCCAATACGACAGGGGCCACTGATCTCACATCCACCAGCGGAACTCTTGCAAATGGCGTAAGTTACGATATCTCGAGCGGAAATCTTGTTCTTACAGGTCCTGCCGATGGCTCGGAAATAGAGCTTGATGAAACCATTACCGATGGCGTTGTCACCGGAACTATTCCATCAGGGGGTATTTCAGGGGGAGACCAGACCATCTACGGTACAATTAATATTGAAACAAATTCGCCCACCGATGTAACCATCTCCGGTTCCGGGCTTGCCGACGTCGGACTGACAGCCGACACCCTGAATGGATCTTCAGGACGGATAGATCTTTTTACTGTGCTGACGCGCACTGAAGAGGCCATCCGTGCCGGCAATGTGGATGATATCAATGGACCTGGCGGCTCTATCCAGGCGCAGATAAATAACCTGGAAATTGCTGCCGATCAGAACCGCGGCCTGAGGAGCACTCTTGGTGCCAAGGCAAAACGGGTTGATTCCGCCAAACTCCACCAGGAAGACGCAAAAATAGATCTGAAACAGATCCTCTCCAGATACCAGGATGCAGACATGATTGAGATCTATAACGATATTATCCAGCAGGAAACGGCATTCAAATCGGCTCTCAATATTACGGCAAGGGTTTCAGACATTTCCATTCTTGATTATTTCAGGTAGGTTAGTATCTCAGTTTTTTTAACACGTGTAATTCATTAACGATTTGACATCCTGAGATAATCAACATACTATGAGCTGAGTCAGGTGGTTTTGGCTTTCTGGACTGCCCTTTTTGCGTAAGTTTTGAGACGATCTTTTAACAGGCCCTTACACTTTTCTCAGGCTGATACCTTGTGGAGTCTAACACATGCTGGTCCTTACCAGAAAAACCGGTGAAGGCATACTCATCGGAGACGATATTATTCTTAAAGTTATTGAATGTAAGAGCGGAGCCGTGCGAATTGGTATTGATGCTCCCCGAAATAAAAATATTTATCGGCAGGAAGTATATGATCGCATAGTTGAAGAGAACAGGAATGCCGCCCAGTGGGATATTGCCGATCTCGACATACTTGTTGATATTTCCAGCGGAAGAAAAGAAAAATGAGAAAAATACAGACACGATTCGGAGAAGTTGAATACGA
>NZ_JBPLBA010000260.1:0-17711 GCF_054039375.1 Desulfomarina sp.
TGAATTTGCCGAATTTCTCGACTGGCTGGCTCAAACCATCAAAGATGAAGAAATCGATGCCCTTCTTGTTGCCGGTGATGTATTTGACACGAGCACGCCCAGTAATCGAGCGCAGGAACTCTACTATCGTTTTCTTTCCCGGATTTCAACATCGTGCTGCCGTCATGTTGTAGTCATTGGAGGGAATCATGACTCTCCGACCTTTCTCAATGCCCCCAGGGAACTGCTGCGGGCGTTGAATGTATATGTGGTCGGCTCCATGACTGAAACCCTGGAAGACGAAATAATCGTTCTTTACAGGAATGAGCAGCCGGAGGCAATCGTCTGTGCCGTGCCCTATTTGCGGGACAGGGACATCAGGACGGTCGAGCCGGGAGAAACCATTGATAATAAAAATGCCAGGCTCATCCTCGGTTTAAAAAATCACTATGCCGATGTCTGTGCCATAGCCGAACAGAAACGGTCTGAATTCAAGAAAAACGGCCATTCAGGAGTACCGGTTATTGCCATGGGGCATCTCTTTACGGTGGGTGGCAAAACCGTTGATGGAGATGGTGTCAGAGAACTGTATGTCGGCTCTTTGGCCCATGTGGGTGAAGATGTGTTCCCCTCATCCATTGATTACCTTGCTCTTGGCCATCTGCATGTTCCACAACACGTCAGCAATACGGAAAACATACGCTATTGCGGTTCCCCCATACCCATGGGTTATGGCGAAGCGAATCAGAAAAAGAAGGTTTTGCTCATTGAGTTCGACAGCACCACACCAGATATTCAGGAAGTTCCGGTACCATGTTTTCAGCAACTGGTTCGTGTCGTGGGCTCTCTTGACGATATCCATGTAAAGCTGGAAGAATTGAAAAAGGAAGAAAGCCATGCATGGCTTGAGATTGAATATACCGGCAGCGACATCATTGGTAATCTGAGGGAAATACTTGATGAAACATTAGCCGATTCATCCATGGAAGTCAGGCGGATAAAGAACAAGCGGCTCATTGACCGGGTTATCGGCACAATTGACGAGAATGAAACACTCGATGATCTGACCGTGAACGATGTATTTGAACGATGCCTGGACGCCTATGACGTATTGGATGAAGATCGTGAGGAACTGACAGCGTCCTATAACGAAATAATCAAGTCTCTTAATGAAGAAGACGTGAATGCGGAATAGAGAGGCTGATCATGAAGATACTTGAACTCAGATTTAAAAATCTTAACTCCCTCTACGGTGAATGGGTCATTGATTTTACCGACCCGGAATACATATCAAACGGGATCTTTGCCCTGACCGGACCCACTGGTGCCGGTAAATCAACTGTGCTGGATGCGATCTGTCTGGCACTTTATGGCGCAACTCCCCGTTTGGGTAAAATCACCAAAAGCACCAATGAGATCATGTCCCGCAGGACTGGTGAGTGTTATGCCGAGGTGTTGTTTGAGTCCCGGTCCGGCCTCTTCCGTTGCCATTTCAGCCAACACCGGGCCCGTAAAAAGGCTGAAGGTGACCTGCAGAATCCAAGACATGAGATTGCAGAAGGTCTTGAAAACGGACAAGTCATTGAAAATCAGCTCAGGCGTGTTGCAACGGTAATCGTCGATAAAACCGGAATGGATTTTGATCGTTTTACCCGATCCATACTTCTTGCTCAGGGTGGCTTTGACACCTTTCTCAAAGCCGATACTGAACAGAAATCAAAAATACTTGAACAGATTACCGGCACCGAAATCTATTCACAAATTTCCCGGCGTGTCCATGAACGCCAGCGAGATGAGCGGGAAAAGCTGAACATCTTGAATGCCGAAGTATCCGGTATTGTGATTCTGGAACCGGAACAGGAAAAAGAGATTCAAAAAGACCTTGCGGCCAAGCAGAAACAGGAGATTGAGCTTGCCGGAAAAGCAACCGAAACAGGCAGGGCCATCACATGGCTGACCACTGTTGAAGCCCTGAAAAAGGAAATTCTCGGCCTTGCGGATGAAGCCGCAAAACTGAAGGCCGACAGCGAAGCCTTCAAACCGGAACGGTCCAGGCTTGAACAGGCCGTCAAAGCTGCTCTGCTTTCCGGAACCTACGCAATGCTCACGGCCCTTCGCAAACAGCAGGCTGACGATGAGGCTGATCGAAAAACGGAGGAAGCCGCACTCCCGGAGTTGGAAACCCTGGCAAACACACACGCTGAAGCGCTCAAGGCCGCTGAACAGCTCACCATCAAAACCAAAGAGGATCTGAAAGCGGCAGCACCACTGATCAAGAAAATCCGATCCCTTGATGAAAAGATTGCTCAGCAGACAAAGGCTGTATCAGAAGGTGCTGACACCTGTACCAGGGAAGCCGCGAAGATTGAGACAGATAAGCAGGCCCGGGAGAGGGAACTGGAAAAACGAACCGCAGCAGAGAAAACACTGGAAGCAATAGAGCTGTACCTCAAAGAGAATGCGCAGGACGAATGGCTGATCGGTGGTCTGGCCGGTATTGAAGAACAGTTCGGCAACCTGCTCGCCAGACAGAAGGAGATCACAAGACAAGAAAACGATCTCAAAAAAGCCGATACGGCCGTGGCTGATGCTTCAAAGAAACTTGAGGAAGCCACAAAGCAATGTGCTCTCTCAAAACAGGAGCTGGAATCAGCCGCTAAAGATCTTCAACAAGGCAAAGATCGCTTAGGCGAACTGCTGGGTGACAAATTACTCCGGGAGTTTCGCACCGAGAAGGAAACCCTGCTTCGTGAAATGGCCTACATCAAGAAGATCATGGAACTTGAAGATCATCGGGCCAAACTGGAAGACGGCAAGCCGTGTCCACTCTGCGGCTCAACCGAACATCCTTTTGCCGAGGGCAATGTTCCGGTTCCCGATGAAATTGAGCAAAAAATAGAATCGCTGACCAAGCTGATCGACGAGGCAGAGGATCAGGAAGCCGCCATAAGAAAACTTGAACAGGCGGAAACCTCTGCCCGTAAAAACCTGAATAACAGCGAGAAACTGGAGAATGATGCCGCCAATGATAAGAAGGCCGCTGAAAAAACACTCGCTGAATTAAAGGATTCCCTTTTGAGGATTCGGGACAGTTTTAAAGAACTGAAATGTGCAATAACCATTAAACTCAAGCCCCTGGGGTATAGCCTCAATCTTGCCCAACCAGAATCATCAATCAAAAATCTGAATTCAAAAATGAGAAAATGGCAGGAACAGGCAAAACAAAAGACCGAAATCGAAAAAGAGATTACCACCATCGACAGCGAGGTGAAGCGTCTTGGCGCCGTGATTGATACTCAGGTCAAGGCTCTGACTGAAAAACAGGAGAATCTGGAACGGTTGAAAAAGGAACATGCCGCCACAATGGATGAGCGAAAGAGATTGTATGAAGATAAAAATCCTGATGATGAAGAAAGTCGCCTGAATAAGGCAGTTGCAGATACTGAAGAAAATGAAAAGAAGACCAGGGACCTGAACAGCGAACTGCAGCAGAAATTAATCACAGCAAAGACTAATATCGAATCCCTGAAAAAGCGCATTGAACAGAGATTGCCGGAACTGAAAAAAATGGAAACTGACTTCTCATCAGCACTCGAATCGGCTGGATTTTCAGATGAAAAGCAGTTCCTTGATGCCAGACTGACAGATGAGAAACGGGAGGCATTGTCTCTGCGGGCAAAAAAACTGGACAACGCACAAACGGAACTTGCGGCCAGACAGAAAGATCGGGAAACACGCCTGGCTGCAGAGATTAGCCAAAAGGTCACTGATAAAACTCTTGAAGAGCTGGAGCCGCAGTTCAGGGAGTATGAAGAATCCCTGAAAGAATTGCGCGAGACAAAAGCCGGTCTCAAGCATAAACTGAGTGAGAACAGGGCAGCCAGGGAGCGAATTAAGGAAAAGCAATCCGCTGTTGAGGCACAGAAAAAGGAGTGCAACAGGTGGGAAAAACTGCATGCCCTCATCGGTTCAGCCGACGGGAAAAAGTACCGCAACTTTGCTCAGGGACTTACTTTTGAACTGATGGTGTCTCATGCCAACGGTCAGTTACAGAAGATGACTGACCGTTACCTGCTCATCCGTGACGACAAACAGCCGCTGGAGCTGAATGTCGTTGATAATTACCAGGCCGGTGAAATCAGATCGACCAGAAACCTCTCGGGCGGTGAAAGTTTTATAGTGAGTCTTACCCTTGCCCTGGGGCTTTCAAAAATGGCGAGTCGTAAAGTCCGCGTGGATTCCCTGTTTCTAGATGAAGGTTTCGGCACATTGGATGAAGAAGCTCTGGAAACCGCTCTGGAAACATTATCCGGGCTCCAGCAGGAGAACAAACTGATTGGAATCATCTCCCATGTATCTGCACTGAAAGACCGTATCAGCACACAGATAAACATAACCCCTGTCTCCGGTGGTCGCAGCTCACTGTCCGGCCCGGGCTGTACAAAGGTGTGAGGTGTTGAGGAACAGGGAGCTATCAGGCGTTTTGAAAAATCAGCCCACTGCAGCGTCAACCCCCAGGTCCATGAAAATGGAAAGCACGCGGGATATATCACTCCCGGTCGGTTCGGCCAGGTTACCCGCATCATATTCCTCACCCAGCCTGGAATACTTGCCTGCAGCAATATTATGGTAGGGTAACAGAGTAATCTTCTTTTTATCCCCCTGGAGTCCTGAGACAAAAACAGCGGTCTGTCTGATATTTTCATTGTCATCGTTTACCCCTTTGACAAGGGGAATACGAATATCAATCTCGGCCCCCGTTCCGGCCAGAAGTCGCAGGTTTTCCAGAATACGCCCGTTCTCGACCCCCGTCCACCGCTTATGACGCTGCGGGTCCATCATTTTAAGATCATAGAGAAACAGATCTGTCCGTTTTGCCACCTCCAGCAGAATCCTGCTCTCTGCCAGTCCGGTTGTATCAACTGTTCTGTGCAGTGACCGGGAACCAAATTCATCCAGCAGGGCGATGAGAAAATTCGCCTGCATTAACGGCTCCCCTCCGGAAAACGTGACACCTCCCCCCGACTGCTCAAGAAAGATCCTCTCCTTTTCCACAATCTTCACCAGTTCCATCACAGTGGCTGTTCTGCCCGACATTTCAATGGCTTTAGTGGGGCAGACATCTGCACAGCGTCCGCAGCAGGTGCAACGATCTTTATCGGTGACAACACCGTCAGGAGTCAGCGAACAGGCCTCCTCCGGGCAGGAATCAATACAGCTCCGGCAGCCGATACATTTATCCCTGTTATACATCTTCTGGGTTCGGGACGAAATACTCTCCGGATTATGACACCATACGCAGTGGAGGGGACATCCTTTCAGAAAAAAAGTTACCCTGATACCCGGACCATCATTAATGGCATACTTCTTCACATCAAAAATAAGTCCCCTATCCACTGATGAGACCTCCATTTTTCCCGTTCTATTAGAACGCATCATTTTCAGTCCGTTCAATGATCTCCTGCTGCAGATCTGCGTTCATATCATTGAAATAGTCACTGTATCCCGCCATGCGCACAAGCAGATCCTTATAATCATCCGGATTCTCCCGGGCAGCCAGAAGGGTTGCCGTGTCAACAATATTGAACTGGATATGATGACCGCCAAGATGAAAATAAGAACGGATAAGCTTGCCGAGTTTTCTGATATCCTCGTCTTTTTTCAGAAGACTGGGGAGAAAGCGCTGGTTCAGCAGGGTACCGCCCGATTTTTCATGATCCAGCTTGCTCAGGGATTTGATCACCGCGGTGGGACCGTTTGTGTCGGCACCATGGGAAGGAGAGGTCCCGTCGGAAATCGATTTACCGGCAAGCCGCCCGTTCGGTGTGGCACCGAGTACCTTGCCGAAGTAGATATGACAGGTAGTCGAGAGCATATTGAGGTGATAGCTCCCTCCCTCCTTGATGTTGGGATTTCCGTCTATTGTGGCCACCAGATCGTCATAGACCCGAACCGCGATATCATCAGCAAAATCATCATCATTACCGAAAAACGGTGTCCGGTTCATGATCGTCTGGCGCATGATCTCTTTTCCCTCGAAATTCGTCGCCACTCCCTCCAGCAGGGTTTCCATGGTGAAATTTTTCTCTGCAAAGACATGTTTTTTGATGGCCGACAGACTGTCTGTAACCGTACCGAGTCCACAGCACTGGATATAGCTGGTATTATAGCGGGGGCCTCCATCATAGTAGTCACGACCTTTGCTGATACAGTCATCAATCACTACGGAGAGAAACGGGGCGGGCGCATACTTGGCAAACATCCGGTCAATATAGTTGCTCACCCGTATCTTCAGATCAACAATATACCGGACCTGTTTCATAAAAGCCGAATACAGTTCTTCAAATGAGTTGAAACCGCACGGGTCCCCGGTACTGATACCAACCATCCTGCCGGTAAGCGGATCAAGACCGTTATTGAGAGTAACTTCCAGGACCTTGGGCACATTCAGGTAACCCGTCAACAGATAAGCTTCCTTGCCAAAGGCTCCCACCTCGATACAGCCGCTGCATCCCCCCTCCCGCGCATCCCGCAGGCTTTTTCCCTGGCGCACCATCTCCATGATATAGGTATCGGGGTTGAAGACAGAAGGATACCCGTGTCCCTGGCGGATAACCCTGGTTGCGGCATGAAGAAAACTGTCAGGTGTCCGGGAACTGATGTGCACGGAAGAACCGGGCTGGAGAATATGCAGCTCTTCAATCACCTCCAGCATGATAAAAGAAACCTCACTGGTACCATCTGAACCATCGGGTTTCACACCGCCGATATTGATATTGGTGAAATCATTGTATGTACCGCTCTCCCTCGCTGTAACTCCCACCTTGGGCGGGGCGGGATGATTGTTCACCTTGATCCAGAAGCAGCAGAGCAGTTCCTTGGCTTTTTCCCGGGTTAAACTCCCTTCGGCAATTTCTTTTTCATAATACGGTGCCAGGTGTTGATCAAAATGACCGGGATTCATGGCGTCCCAACCGTTCAGTTCGGTGATTGTACCGAGATGAACAAACCAGTACATCTGGATCGCCTCATAAAACGTCTCCGGCCTGTGGGCGGGAACCCGGCGACAGATTTCAGCTATTTTGAGCAGTTCCGCAACCCGGCCGGGGTCGGTTTCCGTTTCCGCCATTTTCTCCGCCAGCTCCGCATGCCTTTCAGCAAAAAGAATCACCGCGTCACAGGAAATCGCCATCGCTTTCCACTGCTCTGCCTTATCCGTTGCTTCAGGGTCATTACGATAATCGAGGGCCGCAATATTTTCTTCAATCATGCGTTTGAAATCGAGCATGCCCCAACAATAGATTTTACCGTCCAGAGCGGTGTGACCCGGTGCCCGCTGTTCCATGAACTCAGTAAACAGACCGGCCTCATAAGCCGCCCGCCATTTTTCAGGCACATGGGAAAAAATCCGCTCACGCTGGGTGCGCCCCTGCCAGTAAGGGATAACTTCACGGGCATAGGTCTCAATGTCCTCCTCTGTTGTGAGATAGCGTTGCATCTCCCGGGTGTTGAGCACATGCAGGTCCTCGACACTGTGACAGGTAAGCTCCGGGAAAGTGGGAATCGCCTTGGGCTTTGGTCCCCGCTCCCCTACAATTAATTCATCCTCTCCCAGGTACAGTGTTTTCCGCCGGCAATGATCAAAAAAGGTCATGGCCCGCAGCACCGGAATGGAATATTTGCCGTAATTTTCCCTGTAGAACTCCGTTTCGTGCAGAGCACGTTCAATGGAAATAGTCGGCTCCGTTTCAACCGTCAGTCGACGTAACCGCTGAATACGGGGGTTCATTCCAGGACCAATGGAATTTCCGGGAGAATTATAAAAATTCCCCTCTTCAGTCGCCGCCCTTTCCGGTATGGCATTACAGGTTTTTATCTGTTCAAACATGACTTTCCTCCATAATACATCCCTGCAGACACCTATCCCGGCAGCAGAACCCGGGCAGGAATGTTATCGACGATATAGAAAAAGCAAAAAGTATAACGAAAATACTTCAGGACGTGGTGATCACAGAATATAACTCTGCTGCCACCGGGAAAACTGCAACGTGAATCCTGTGCTTCAGCACCATTGAACCTGGCATCCCACGCAGGTAGACGAAGATCCGGAACCTGCCGGTCTCAGGATTGAGATTACAGATTTTCCTCAAGAGGAAAAGTCAGTGGTAGAGCATACAGCAGCAGTACAGGCAGCGATAGCTCTTACGAAGATTGGTGGTAACTGTAAAATTTGTCATGGTTTCCTGGACTTTTTCAGATTACCTTTCGGGGCACCCTTAACCTGCCCCACAACAACATCATAGAGCATGATCCCGCCCCTGTCAACCGGGAGCCCCGGCCGGCAATCTATTGCCCCTTTTTCAGGGAGCCTTCAGGACTTTTGCCCCACCCAGCCCGGCAAAACCGGTATTTTTCAGATCCGTCCAGAGGGTGCCCTCACCGGCATGGATAATATTCAACTTCAGATCCGGATTGAGGCTGTCAGCGAACCGCCACATGGCATAGGCCCTGGAATCTTCGAAAACCGCGGTCTTCAGGGCCAGACCGTTTGCCCGCTCCCCGTCAACCTTCTGCAGAGCTGTGGCTTTGGCCACACCGAGAACCCTGATCCTGTTGGCCTGAATTGCCGCCGTTTCCTTTTTTATCTCCGCAGTTTTCTTGAGCGTCTGGGCCTGGATTCTGGCCACCTGCCGACCAAGATCGGCATTGATTTCCGCCTTGAGCTTTTCCGTCTCCTGGAGAACCTGTTCCCCCCGCTGCTTGATAAGGGACAGTTCGGTATTCAGTTCAGCAAGTTTTCGGGCGGTATTCTGTCTTTCTCTGTTGGTCAGATCCTGCTCAATGGCAATACTCGCCTGCTGGATCGGCTCCCGGATCTGATCCGGAACCTCGACATGACGGATCAGCGCATTATAGACCTTTATCCCTTTGCCGCCCAGAATCTGCTCCAGAGCGCTGGTCAGATCATCCTGGAACTTTTCCCGACCTTCGCCGACGATAAAGTCCTTGGCCCGGTATTCAGAGCCCTTGTTCCTTGAAATAGATGTGATCTGCGGCAGGATAATCTTATCAACCACCGCGGGAAGATCCCCGTACCTCCGGAAAATCGAGGCTATACTTCCCGGAGCAAGTTCAAATTCCACCGTCATATCCAGGCTGATGAGAAAACCGTCACGGGAGGGAAAGCTGACCAGCTCCGACAGGTTCATCTCACCTTCCTTCAACGGCACAGGGGTCCGGTTCGCCAGAGGTTGGCCGGCTTTGAAATCCACCTGCTTACCCCGTTTATATTTCATAAAACCGGATGATTTTCTGCTGAAATAATCTTTTCGCTTAGCCTCCTGTTTCTGGAGCACGGCAGACTGCAGGGTGTTCAGTGCCTCGTTCTGACCGAGCTGACGGGCTTTCGTCACGACCTTACTGCCACTCTGACCCAGCAGTGAAACCTGGTTGATACCAACCTCCAGCACATCAATTTTATACTCCTTGGGGTTGATATAATAGAGTCCCGGCTGAAGAATGTCTTTGCGTACACCCTTCTGGTTTATATCCGCAAACCGACCATCCTCTGCCTGTGTCCCTGAAAGAGAAGTGATAACCCCGACATAGCCAATAGGGATCGAAATGGCATCAACGATCTTTACCGTGTATCCATATGGATTCAAACGATATTTTCCAGGACCCAGGACACTGTGCCAGATACCTTTCTGCCCTCTTTCCGCAATGAATTCACCCTCCGGCAGGGTCTTGCCGACCTTGGAGGTCACAACGGCAACCTTCCCCGGTTTGACCATGATGATATCGACAATCTCCCAGTCATAAAATACGGGATTGAGGAAATAACGGCCCTCCCCAAGCGGCTTTTCCCAGATACCTTTCTGGCCCTCACGGGCAAGAATCTGACCGGGCTCCAGGGGATTCCCGTTTTTTGAAGTCACAATGGCCATCTGATTCGGTCCGACATAAAAGCGGCAGAACATCCAGATCCAGACCAGGGTAGCGAGAAAACAGACCGCAAGACCAGCAAGACCCAGCTTCATATATCGATTCATTGCGCACCTCCCCCGGTCAACTCAAAATTCCCGAAAATGGAACCAAGTCCCTCTTTTGAATCACTGCTCAACACCGAGTTGATCCTTGGAGCAATTTTCTCATACAGGGTATAACGGGCAAAACTTCTGCCACTGCCAAAGGAGGCAACCCTGTTCTTCAGGACAAAAGCCTCCGCCTCATTCCCGGCTCTGATGGCATCTTTCTGCCCGTCTGCGGTGAGCAGTATGGACTCCGCCTGGAACCGGGCCGCCTCAAATTCTATCGCTGCCACGTCCAGCTCCTTTCTTGCCGCAATCAGCCGGACTTCCTGATCCTGCCGGGCATCGATAATGGCCCTGATCCGTTTGGTATCCGCCTCGACCTTTTCCCTGGACTGGACGGCCAGCATTTCCTGCTTGGTTAATTCAGCCTTGGATCTGGCCTGGAAGATCTGCTGCTGATACTTGGCCGCTTCCTGAACAGCCAGCTCACGATCCCTGTTAATGGAGGCAATTTCATCGGGGACAATGATCTTTCTGATCAACACCGATTTAATATCCACCCCCCACCCCCTGGACTTGGTGCGCAGGTGCAGTTCCAGATCCTTTTGAAATTTCTGGCGGGTTTCCCCGACAATGAAATTAACCGCCGGATGCTTGGATCCTTCGATACGACTGAACCCCCTGGCCCTGGGCAGAATCAGTTTTTTAATTATATCTCCCATATCTCCCACGCGGTGGGTCAGAAAGGCCGCATCATTCCGTTCGATTCCGAACTCGATAGTTCCCTCCACTGTAACGGTAAAACCATCCAGGGTGAGAAAGTTAATGGCATCTTTGCCGGACATTTCAAACCGCTGGCTCTGGGTGTTGACCTCGACAATATTGTACATGTAGGGATTGAGATAATGGGTTCCCGGATCAAGCAGTCGCCCGGACACGCCCTTGTAGCCATCGGAAACCATAAAACTGTTCAGTTCCTCCGGCGCGAGCTTGTCCTCGAGAATATCTTTCCCGGTGAGAGTTGTTACAACACCGACATGGCCGGGGCTGATATTGATCGCGTTAAAAAGAGCCACATGATAGGCGTAAGGGTTGATGCGGTATTTTCCGGGCCGCAGGATTTCCTTCATAATGCCCCGCTGATTTTCTTCGGCGATTATTTTCCCGGGTGGCAGTTCGGTTCCGTAAAGCCTGGTCATCACCCCCAGCTTTCCGGCAGGCACATCAAGAATCCGGTGAATTCTCCAGCTCCAGGTATATGGATTATAAAAATACCTTCCCTCGGGAAGAACCTTGAGCTGAATACCCTTCTGGTTCTCCTTCACGGCAATAACCTGGTCGGCCCCGAGATTGTCACCGGTTTTCCGGATCAACACAGCTATCTGCCCCGGTCCCGGTTCTATTCTGCAGAAAAACCAGATAAAAATGCCCGCGGCAATAACAAGACCGATGGACAGGGTTGTCCAGGAAAATCGCTTCCAGAAAAACTTTCCGGGGATTCTCTGCCAGAGAGCCGGAGGTTTGAACTCTACAGGTTTTTCCATATACCGCTCCTGTCTGTGATAGATTATTACCTGAATCCAGGGCGGTTTCACAGCGTCTGCCGACAGGTTCAGGTTTTTCAGTTCATAGCCAGTCTTCAGGGTGCTTTGAAAAAGGAGGTATTTTCAAGGTGTCCTACAATTCAGTATATGGATTCCTCAGTATTTATCAAGTGATTCAATCTTTCAAACAGATGCAACAACATGTTATGAAAGTATTCCCCCTGCAACAAGCGATAAAAAAACTGTTGACAAAACAACCGGTTTTCAAATAAACAACGTTTGTAATTTCACTGGGGGTGCTTTAAAAAAAGCTGAGAGAAGTTATCAAACTTCAACCCTTGGAACCTGATACGGTTAGTACCGGCGTAGGGAAAGTGGACGAGGTTGTTCTTCTCTTTTTTGTTGTATCTCCTTCTCTTTCATTCCCGTAAAATCCCATCATAAAAACCGTTCAGGCTCCATTTTCTTTCATTGAGTTTTGGAGGCAATATGGAAATTTTTCTGAACGGAAAACAGGTGCAGACCAGTTGCGGCACTCTGGCGGACCTGACTCTCGAACAACATGTGGAAACACAATTCCTGATTGTTGAGATCAACGGGACAGTCATTCCGGAACAGGACTGGAAAACCCATCCGGTCTCCGCCGGAGACCGCGTTGAACTGCTTCATTTTGTGGGAGGCGGGTGAATGGAAAACACCAGGAAAGACCTTCTCGTTATAGGAGGACATGAATTTTCCAGCAGACTGCTCACCGGCACGGGAAAATTCAGCTCAAAGAAGTTGATAGCTCCGATGCTTGCGGCAAGCGGCTCTTCAATGATCACCGTGGCTCTTCGTCGCGTGGATCCCGCTGCTGACCGGGAGAGAAACATCCTCTCCCATATTCCGGATTCAGTAACCCTGCTGCCCAATACTTCCGGGGCAAGAACAGCAGAGGAGGCGATTCGAATCGCCCGCATCGCGCGGGAAGCAGGCTGCGGGGACTTTATCAAGATCGAAGTGATTCCCGACATGCTTTATCTCTTTCCGGACAATCATGAAACACTGAAAGCAACAGAAATCCTGGCAAAAGAAGGGTTTATTGTCCTGCCATATATCCTGCCGGATCTCATTATTTCCCGACAGCTCCATGACGGGGGAGCGGCTGCCATCATGCCCCTGGGTTCTCCCATTGGAACCGGTCGTGGCCTTGAGCAGCAGGCAATGCTCAAGCGGCTCATGGAGACGGCCAAAATCCCGGTCATCGTGGATGCGGGAATCGGCAAGCCTTCCCAGGCTGCAGAAGCCATGGAAATGGGTGCAGACGCTGTTCTCGTGAATACCGCCATCGCCACAAGCGATAACCCGGTCATGGCCGGAAAAGCTTTTGCGCTGGCTGTTCAGGCCGGAAGAATGGCCTGGCTGTCCAGGACCGGATCCAGGAAAACCTATGCCCAGGCTTCTTCCCCACTCACAGGATTTCTAACATAGAACCACCACAGACCATGACTTTTTTAACAACAATCAATGAATATGCATCTTTTGATTTTGATGAATATTTTCGGAATGTAACCGGAAACGAGGTCCGGCAGTCCCTGGACAGAACAAACCTCACGACCGGAGATCTTCTCAACCTGCTGTCGGCTCCAGCGGCCGATTTTCTGGAAGAAATGGCCATGAAATCGCAGCGGCTCACCCGTCGGTTTTTCGGCAGAACTATCTCCCTCTACGCCCCTCTTTATATTTCGGACTACTGTTCCAATCACTGCACCTACTGCGGATTCAACTGCACCAGGCCGTTTTCAAGAAAGCAGCTTTCTCTTGCTGAAATTGAGAGAGAAGCAGCTATCATAGCCGCATCCGGCATTCGTCATATTCTTGTGCTGACCGGGGAGGCACCGGATAAAACCCCTATTTCTTACCTGCAGGACGCCATAACTGTTCTGAAACGATATTTTGCCTCCATCGCCCTGGAAATTTTTCCAATGGATGAAAAAGACTATCGGGTTCTCCATCGGGCCGGAGCAGATTCCCTGACTGTTTACCAGGAAGTATATGACCGGAATATTTACATGAAAGTTCATAAGTCCGGGAAAAAACGTAACTATGAATACCGGCTTCTCACCCCTGAGCGCGGGGCTGGAGCAGGTTTCAGGGCGATCAATATCGGCCCCCTGTTCGGCCTGGGACAAGTCCGTTCAGAGGCCTTTTTCGCCGCCCTGCATGCCCGGTTTCTTCAACAGAGTTTTCCCGAAGTGGAAATATCACTTTCCCTGCCGAGAATCAATGGAAAGGGCGGCAGGCCAGGAAATTCTCTTTCGGACAAACAGTTCGTCCAGACCATGCTGGCCTGGCGACTTTTTCTGCCCCGGCTGGGCATCACCATTTCCACCAGGGAAGCCCCGGCTTTTCGCGATAAACTTCTCCATCTCGGTGCAACCCGGTTCTCGGCCGGCTCCAGAACCGACGTGGGTGGATACGGTCAACCCGGTTCCTCGACGGTACAGTTCGACATTACCGATGAAAGAAGTGTGGAGGAAATAACTGAAATGATATGTGAAAACGGGTATCAACCCGTTTTTAAAGACTGGGAACCCCTGCAATGAAAACAGGTATTGCCGGTATCGGCGGAATTGGATCAAACGTGGCCAGGCACCTGGTTCAACAGGGTCTGGGCTGGTTGAAGACAGTCGACTTCGACCGGGTGGAAACAACCAACCTCAACCGGCAGTTTTACCGGTTCAGTCAGGCCGGAGAACTGAAAACAGACGCTCTGGAAGAAAACCTGAAAGAGATTCATCCTGAACTTGTTGTCAACAAAATCAACGCAAGAATAACAGCGGACAACGGCAAGGCAATTTTTCATGACTGCCGGATCATCGTTGAAGGCTTTGACGATCCAGGCAGTAAAAAAAATTTGATAGAACTCTTTTCCGATACGGAAAAAATCCTTGTCTGCGCCTCCGGCATTGCCGGCCATAACATGAAAAATATTGCAGTCCGCCGAATCGGCAACTGCCATATCGTCGGAGATTTTTTTTCCGACGAACGGGAACATCCGCTGTTTGCCCCAAAAATCGCCATGATTGCAGCGATCATGGCGGGGATTGTTCTTCACCATGCTGGACTGAACAGGGAGACACAATGACCGGACAAAGAATCATGGATGCCAATATCAACCGTTGTGCTGAAGGGTTACGAGTGCTTGAGGATATTGCCAGGTTCCATTTTGACAACCGGCAGCTGGCCGCTCAGTTCCGTACTCTGCGCCACCGGGTCCGCAAGTCCATTTTTACGGATCACTCACGGCTCCTTTCGGCCAGGGAAAGCCGCAATGATGTGGGGAAACAGACATCCTTCAACCAGACCGGTTATGACGGCAGAAATGGTCTGAAAAGTGCTGCTATTGCAAACTGTAAACGGGTCCAGGAGGCCCTCAGGTCCCTGGAAGAAATACTGAAAAGTGAAGAGTCTTATGCCCACGGTAAGGAAATTGAGCGGTGTCGATTTTCGCTTTACACACTTGAAACAGAATTGCTCTCCCTGTTTACCCGGACATTGCCGACCGGAATTTATGGAATCCTCGGGGAAAAATATTCCCGTGGCCGCTCCAATATTGAAGTTGCAGAGGAAATGATCAGGGGAGGCATAGCCATTATCCAGTACCGGGAAAAAAGAGAGGATAAAAGCTTTCGGGATATGTACAGGGAATGCCGGATAATCCGGGAAATCACCAGGGAGGCTAAGATACCGTTTATCATCAATGATTTTATGGAAATAGCCCTGATGGTCGGGGCTGATGGCATCCACCAAGGACAGGACGATCTACCCGTAAAAGAACTGCGAAAACTCGCTCCCCACATGCTGATCGGCTGCTCAACCCACTCCCCTGACCAGGCCCGAAAAGCCATCGACGATGGTGTCGACTATATTGGAGTGGGCCCCATCTTTCCCACAACCACCAAAAAAGATGTCTGTGATGCGGTTGGTCTCAGCTACCTGGAATTCGTGGCAGAAGAGCTGCAAATCCCCTTCGTGGCCATTGGTGGCATCAAGCGGGAAAATATCAGGGAGGTGATAAAAAGAGGCGCCTCAACAGTCTGCCTGGTTACAGAGATAATTGGTGCGGAAAATATAGTTTATCGAATCAGGGAAATACAAACACTCATACAGGAACAGTCATGAAAAAAACGTACACTACCCAGATGGATGCGGCCAGGAAGAATATTTTTACACCACAGATGCGGGAAGTTCTCCAGCATGAATCCATTACAAAAGAACTCCTCCTGGAAAAGATCGCCGACGGCCGGATAGTCATTCCCGCCAATCGTCATCATGTCAACCTGAAAGCCGTTGGTATAGGAGCCGGACTCACCACCAAGATCAATGTCAACCTCGGTGTATCAAAGGATGTCTGCTCCTTTTCGGGAGAAATGAAAAAAGGCGCTCTCGCGATACAGCATGGTGCCCACGCGATCATGGATCTCAGCGTATCCGGTGACACGGAAAAATTCAGGAAACAGCTTATCAGGGAACTCCCCTTGATGCTCGGAACCGTGCCCATCTATGACACCCTGACCAGAACCGGAAAAGAGGTTCAGGATATCACTGTCGATGACTGGTTCGAAACCGTTGAAAACCACGCCTCAAACGGTGTTGACTTTATCACAATCCATGCAGGACTCACTTCCAGAGCCGTCTCCAGCCTGAAGGAGGGCAACCGGTTGTGCGGAATTGTCAGCCGGGGTGGAGCGATTCTCGTGGAATGGATGGAAAAAAACGGCCTGGAAAATCCCTTCTATACCCATTATGACCGTTTGCTGGAAATCTGCCGATCCCACGATGTCTGCATCAGCCTGGGAGACGGCATGCGTCCTGGAGCCATCCACGACTCCACTGACGGCCCGCAGATTCAGGAATTGATTACCCTCGGAGAACTGACCCGGTACGCCTGGGAGCGCGATGTCCAGATCATGGTGGAAGGTCCCGGTCATGTCCCGCTCCATGAAATCGCGGTAAACATGCAGCTGCAGAAAAAACTCTGTCACGGGGCACCTTTTTATGTGCTCGGCCCCCTTGTTACCGATATCGCTCCAGGGTACGACCACATCACGGCAGCCATCGGCGGTGCCATGGCCGCCATGCACGGCGCCGACTTTCTCTGTTATGTCACCCCGGCAGAACACCTTCGCCTGCCCTCCCTGGCTGATGTGAAAGAAGGTATAATGGCGGCCAGAATCGCCGCCCATGCAGGAGACCTGGCCCAGGGGCTTGCCAAAGCCGACTGTAAGGACAATGCCATGAGCAGGGCCAGAGGAACCCTTGACTGGGACGGTCAGTTTGATATGGCTATTGATCCAGAAAAAGCCCGGGAATATCGCTCTTCTTCCCGGCCTGGAGATCGAGAAGTCTGCACCATGTGCGGTGATTTCTGTGCTGTAAAACGGATGGAAAACCTGATGAGTGCCCAGAACAATTAGGTTTTCCAATTCGAGATCAAGAAACAGGTCATTTTAAAAGCGATGAATATTGATCATATATGCCGATTTTTTCATTTCCCTGAAACTCAAAAATCAGGCGAAAGGGTATTTTTTCATGATGACTTTATGTAAGCGCGTTAAGTCAACCACTTGTGCAAAACACAAATTGACAAACGGAAACAAAACAGATAAACTCGCTTTATGACAATATTCATTTTCATTGATCCTAAATCGTGCCGGCTCTTCAGACACGTTGCTGACAACGTTTTGCTGCTATGAACGTTTCTTTTTGGGTTAAGGGGGGGTGGTTTTTTAATTTTATCTCAATCCGTGACAAAACATCGATATTTTCGGCTTAAAAAATATCACAATATCTTGATTTTTATTAAAAAATATTGCAATATAAACTTGTCTGACAAACTCACTCGACAGGTGATAAAATGCAACGCTTTATTCTCGAACAATCTGACGACGAATTTTACACCAGCCATTCCGGCCTGGCCCTTATCGGGCTGTGCATCAACAGGTTCAGCGATATGGCCCGGAAGATAACACGCAAGATGACCAGAGGGCAGGATAAAATCTCTCACCCTGATATTATCCGCAGCATGTTGGGGCTGCTCTGCCTCGGCAAAAGCGATTACCAGGCTATTACCGATAAACGGGATGATGAATACTTCAAACACTCCCTCGGT
>NZ_JBPLBA010000261.1:0-3278 GCF_054039375.1 Desulfomarina sp.
GTCATCCTGCCAAACGTCGGCGGCTGAAGACAGTAATTCAGGAGTTAATGTATCTCGCCGCCCGGCTGATACGCACAGGCAGGCGGTTGAAACTGCGCTTCAGTCGACATTGTCCGGCTTACGAAGCATTTACGCGGGTATATACTCGGTTATCTGCCCCTGCATAGGCAAAGCAGGACAACGAAAAACGACAACAGACAGGAGAGGTACGCCTGAAAAAGCCCAAAATACGTCAAATTGTCAAAGAGCAGGCGGCTTTTCATCCCCTGACCCGGAAATTACCTGCCGGGTAGAGGGATAAGCTGGTATTTTTTTTCATGTGACGGAAAAAATGGGCCGGGGTGTGGTATCCGTCACTGATTCAGGTTTTAGAGTGGTCCGGTCATATTCAAACTGAAGAGTACCTTGAAAGATTAAAATTTTCGCTCAAGTTCAAGGAACTGGAAGAATTTGGCTGGATCATGTCGCCTTGAAGATAAAAAAGAGGAGTGATTAAAGATGCCGAAAACTCTGAAATCCCGACTTGTATCTCTTTTCTTTTTCCTGTTTTTATCTGTTATTTTACTGAATTCCAATGGAGTTGCTGAAGAAAAACTGATCGGCCTGGACCTGCAGATTAAAAACCTGGCGGAAAAATGTCGGGATGAACTGCAACATGAACTTGATGCACTCCTTGCCGTAAACAAACTGACCCTCGCCCAGTTATTCGACACATTTTATATCCCCATTCCCAAGACAAATCCACAAAAATATCATACTCAGTATGATACAGTCACAGATGATGTTTTCAGAATAATCCTCGATAAATACCTTGCCGCGGACCACCATATTCTCTTTGTGGTCGCCGTGGACAGAAACGGTTATCTCCCCACCCATAACAGTAAATATTCCAGACCACTGACCAGCGATTCCGATTACAACACCAGACACAATCGAACAAAAAGGATTTTCAATGACCGGACCGGACTGGCGGCGGCAAGAAACACGCAACCCTACCTGTTGCAGAAATACAGCAGAGACACCGGAGAAATGCTGGCCGACCTCTCTGTCCCGATCATCATCAAAGGGAAACACTGGGGAGCTCTCCGCATAGGCTACAGGCGATAAAAATCGACCTTCACCGGGAAATGACCTCGGCTTTCAGGGAACCCTTCAAAAACATAGAGGTAGCTCCTCACAGAGCAGCAACAATATGATTTTCTGATTACGTTACAAAACTCAGCCCGATAAAACAGGCGTATCCCCAAGCCGGCTGAGTTTTATGGGTAGTCAGGTAGATTTTGTCATCTCTGAACTGTAATTACCTGTTCAGAATAATTTTTCACAAGGAAAAAGGAACAGCCGGATGTTTAATTTTATCACTTCACGAATTGGTCTCAAGGTCTCGCTCAAAGTCAACTGTATTATTCTGCTTGTAATGTCTATTGGAACCTATTTCCTTGTTTCCCAACAGAGCCGGAGCCTTGAACAGGAACTGCTGAACAGGGGAAAAATTCAATCCATCGTCGGTGCGAAAATGATCGGTCAGATTATTGAAGAGGCCATCGATAATGGTGTTCTCACGGTAAAAGATGCCTTTGATACCAATTATGAGATCATAGGCGATTTTGACCCGCCAAAATACCACACCAGGTATGATTTTTACCTGGATAAGGCAATCCTGGGACTGGAGGACGAATTCCTGCTGGACAGCAGTATTGTTTTTGCAGTTGCCGTCGACAGAAACGGCTACCTGCCGACACACAACACCCGCTTCCAGAAACCGATTACCGGGGACCGGGAAAAAGACAAAATAGGCAACAGAACCAAAAGGGTCTTTAACGATCCCGTCGGGCTCAGGGCTGCCAGAAACACAACAAAAGGTTTACTGCAGATCTACCACAGGGACACAGGTGAAGTCATGTGGGATGTTTCGTCACCCATTTATGTCAAAGGAAAACACTGGGGCGGTTTTCGCATTGCCTTGTCACTGGAGGCCATCAGTACGGCAAAAAAGAAACTGATGAAAACCATGATCTCGATCATGGGCGGCATTCTATTGCTCTCTCTTGTTTTAACCTTTCTCTCCGTGAACAGTTCCCTGGCCCCCCTGAACTCCCTCACCCTGATCGCAACCGATCTTGCAAATGGTGAGAACCTGGACCGGGAGATAGACATTACCCGAAATGATGAAATCGGCAGACTCCAGGAAGCACTTGAACGACTGCGGATGAGTATGATGATAATTTTTAAACGTCGCCAATAGGTCACCATGGAATTTATACCTTTTTCGAAAATCATTAAAGAGCTTCAAAAGCTCTCGAAACAAAATGAGACAGGGACATTTTACATAACATCCGATACCAATCGTTCCGCCCAGATCATGCTTGTTAACGGTGAAATTACTTTTATCTACTGTTTTAACCGACTGGGTATGAAAGGGCTTGAACAGTTGAAAACAATCGATAACGGACGATTTCGTTTTCAGGCGGGCAGCGGGTTTTCAAAAAAAACTCCTCTGCCGTCAACGGCTGAAATTTTCAGGACATTATCGGTGAATGAGCAGGAAGATGCTGTTGATTACCATGACCGGACAACAGAAAAGACTGCCAGGCAAATTTCCGGTAAGATTATCGAAAAAACCTTGATGGAACAAATGCATAAGGCAATAATAGAGGTAGTTGGACCTGCAGCTGATATCCTCATTGAAGATGCTCTGGATAGTCTGAAACTTGATCCGGCAATAATTTCTGAAACAAAGTTCCGGGAACTTATCGTTGAAATCACAAAAGAAATTCCCGGGAACAAACAAAAAATCGCCTTTGAAAAAATAATGTCACGATTGATATAACCGAAAAACCAAGGGGGGAATAATGGATTTACTGCAACTGGGAACTGACCTGATCATGAACAAACTCAACCTGGACCGAGACGGTGATGGCGTACCGGATGGTGTTGCCGGGGCACTTGCCGGACTCATGGGTGGAGATGATAACAATTTTGACCTGGGCGCACTTATCGGAAAAATGACAGAAGGCGGCGGTTCACTTCAGGAAATAGCCTCTTCATGGCTTGGGGACGGAGAAAATGCCCCTGTCGATTTTCAACAGATCAGGGATCTGTTCGGCAGTGAGAAAATATCTGCCTTCGCATCAAGTATTGGAGTCGACGAAGATACGGCCGCAGACGGTCTGGCCGAAGCGATCCCCCAGATGGTGGATAAGGCTTCCAGCGGCGGGTCCCTGCTTGAAGCATTTGGTGGTGTTGAGGGAGTGCTGGGCGCTGCGAAAAAATTTTTC
>NZ_JBPLBA010000262.1:0-7879 GCF_054039375.1 Desulfomarina sp.
TTCAAAGAATGAGAGTCCTCCTGCTTCAAAATTGATAAGTTCGGCGTTCAGGATTGAGCGAAGACCGATAAATTCCTCCTGAAAAAGCAGGGCTGTGTCGTAATCGGGAAGTCCGGTCAACTGCAGCTGATAGATGCGGGACGGTTTCATCAGCTGGTTCTCAAAGAAATCCCTGGTGAATTCATTACCGATCAACATGCCGATATCTTCCAGGGCCTGGTCCTCATCAGACCAGCTCTTGTGCCGGGGGACCTTGTTGTTGAAGTAGATTTCTTCACCCGTATGATTATCAATACATTTCACTGTCCAGGAAGTGAGGATATGCCTGGTGATGGCCAGCCCGGAGGCCTTGAGTGTAATTGAATTTGTTTTGAACTTGGCTTCGCCGATAACGGAAAAATCGGCAATTCTCCGTCCTCCCCGTTTTGATTTCAGTCCCCGCTGGAGGATTTTTGTATATTCTTCCGACCAGACCCTGTAACCAAAATGAACAAAGCGATCCTTGAGGATATTTTCGGCTATTGTTGAGTTCTCTTTTCCCGCCCGGCTCCCCCTTTCGGCGTCTTTTACGACTATGGCAACAGATATTGTGGGATTGCCATGCTGTCGTATCAGGCTTATACGGCTTTGCCGGGAAAGCGAGTCAAGTGCGTCCTTGACTTCGCCGATGAAGACTTCCGCCTTGATCTTGATATGCATGAGTCCATCTTCACCAAGGCGGGGAGACGACTGCTCCAGAATTTGTTTTATCAACCCTTTTGATCTTGAGAGAACCTTATCTTCTATAAGAAGATAGTTTTCAACCAGGGTTGAACTCTCCACATAGACACCTACCGCTTTTTCTA
The DNA here is from genome assembly GCF_054039375.1 of Desulfomarina sp. Classification (NCBI taxonomy): domain Bacteria; kingdom Pseudomonadati; phylum Thermodesulfobacteriota; class Desulfobulbia; order Desulfobulbales; family Desulfobulbaceae; genus Desulfomarina; species Desulfomarina sp. Next base: position 846 of record NZ_JBPLBA010000262.1, read on the forward strand.
TTGCCTGGCGCCTTGCATCCCGGCGCAGATCGTCAATCATCAATCCCTTGTCACGCTGGTACTGTTCAGCGCCCGGATCCGCCAGGCCCTCTGCGGAAACAACGATTGTTTCCGGAGGTTGTATGGCCGGGGTCGGGGCTGAGGCGAAAAAAACAAGCAAGGCCAGGATTGAAACCACTACTCCGGCAGGAGATGGGAACAAGGATGAAAATCTGCTGTTGTGAAGTTTCATGAAATCAATTTTCCTCCAGGCAATAATCTTTAAAGAGTTGATATACGATTGCATACGACTGCTCTTTAACGAGGGATTGAACGGTCCCCAGGGTATCTGTGTCGGAAAAAACAGCCTTTTTGACCTGGGCCGTGGAAAGCTGGGTGCCGTTTTTATCGTACAGTGTCAGACTGATTGTGACAAAAACCTCTTCAATTTTTATGACTTTATTTGTCTGTGTTCTGGTTGAGATGATTCCCTTGACAAGAAAATCAGCCCGCAACCGTTTTGCGGCTGTAAGCGCACCTTCCGTATCATTATTGAGGAAGGCTTCCTGTTCGGCTCTGGCAATCTGGTTGTTGATTTCAGCATTGGTATAGGTTTTGAGGCCGAGTTCGGTAAAGCCCTGATTAAGTTGAGCCATCAGGGGCCCATAGACCTGGTTTTTTGTGCCGAATCTCCTGTCCCAGTCGGGTTCACCTATGGTTATAACAGTTCCAAGATAGCCCCTGTAATCATCCCGGTGCTGTTCACCGATCATCGTGGCTATTTTTTTTCCTGCCAGAGAGGTGGGGCAGGAAAGGGTGGACAGGAGTTGACGGTCACTGGTTGCATTTTTCCGGGAATCGTTTTCCTGTTTTTCATATTCTGAAAAGGTAAATGAATAGGAGATTGCAGTGAAAAACAGAAAAAGCAGAATGAATGGTAAAACTATTTGCAACCGAAAACGCATGAGCCTTTCCCCCTGTTAACTGAAGCGTTTTGAGATCCTTCCTGAGTATTCCATAGACCGCATAGTATTCTGCAGGTGGTTATACTCTTATAATTTTTATCAGGATTAATTTTAGTTTATTCAATAGCCGGGAAATATCAAACTTAAAATGTAATTAAAATTTTTTCTGATTACGGACAAAAAACAGTCTGCAACGTGTGATCCTGGGGATGTGCCTGTTTTATCGGGCGTATTTCAAAAATAACAATTTGCCGGCTAAAAAAAACTGGGCTTACAATTTTTTATTTAATCCCTTATCAATTGAAATTTCCAGTGATTTTTACCAGTAGTCCGGTCTGATAAATCAGGCGCATCTTCAAGCCGGCAAGAGTTTCATGGGAAATCAGGAAATTAAACGTGGAGAACTTTTCATATTGCAATTTTAACGTATGAAAATCAGTTTGACATAATTATTCACAGGTAGAATCCATGATTGTAATGGTAATCACATTTCCCGGAGAAAGGGAAAATTTTTCCGCACCATTACCAGCGCTTGCTGCAATTTCAAGCATGTCATGACTGTCAAAAATTGCCAATGGCTGACCGTGATCATGTTCCTCGTAGGTGTTACTGACTGAGGTAAGAGTGAGAGATCCGACAGATATGGTGAATTGCCTTTTACAGATGAATTCTTGAAAAATTGTTCGGGATATATTGGTGCACAGGTTTCCGAATCTGTCGGTGGAGATGATTTTACCTGTGAGTGTTTTTTTATCGATGTGTGGCCGGGACATATCAAGCAGAACACATTCTTCTCTTTTCAGGGCTGGGCCGAGGTCACAGGGAGGAATCCCCATGGCCAGATGCGCGGCAACAGGTGCCATGATGTCCCTTCCGTGGAATGATTTGCTGACTTTTTTTAAAAAAAGCGCGTTATTGCTTACCCTGTGGATGGCTTTAAGATTTTCGGAGAGAAGAAACGGTGTCAGGATGCCGTTATCCGGTCCTATAAAGAGAAATGAGCCGGACCAGACGGAAAGGATCTTTCTTTTCCCGCCGACACCGGGATCTACTATGGCCAGGTGAATTGTATTTTCAGGAAAGAAGGGACATGATCTTTCCAGAATACGGGATGCGGCATGGATATCTCTGGGGGGCAGATTGTGTGTTATATCGATAATACGGGTACGTGGAGCCAGAGTCAGAATGACCCCTTTTAAAACTGCAACATATTCGTCGTTCAGGCCAAAATCGGTGGTCAGTGTGATGATCGGTTCTATGGACACAGGTCTTTCTCCTTCCTCTTAAGGTGGGGCGTTTAATCCTGCAGGACTCAGCGCCTGGTTTTTTTTCTGATAAGAAAATAGAGCTTTCCCGGTTCTTTCATTGTATTTGCCGCTGCTCTGGCATATTCTCCATGCCCCCAGAACATATCAACTCTGCCTGTCCCCTGGATCGCGGAACCTGAGTCCTGGGGAAAGACAAAACGATTCATGGGGATCCAGCCTGTGACCTTTCCCTCATTGTTTATAACAGGTTTTCTACTGGAAAGAAAACCTATGACTTCATCGGGCAGGGCATTGTGGTCAATTGCTATTGATCTGCCGGGGGTAAGGAATACACCGCAGCTGCCCCTGGGCGGGTGATTGTCCCCCCAGTTAAAAAAGATATAACGGGGATTGTGTCGGAGAATGCGTTGCAGTTGATCCGGGTGTTTTTTTAGATATTGCCGAATTCTCGGTACAGAGACCTCGTCAAGGGTCATTTTCTTTTCATCCACCAGCAGTTTGCCGATACTGTTGTATGGGTGGCCGTTGGAAGCAGCGAATCGAACCGTGCGGATACTGTTATCCCTGAGCCTGATTCTCCCTGAACCCTGCACATGGAGGAGAAAAGCGTCAAACGGGTCTTTGAGGTAGGCAAGTTCATGTCCTTCGATAACCTTTTCTGTTTCTATCTCTGCCCTGGTCCAGTATTTCGTGAAACCATCCGCGGTTATTCTGCCGGTGAAGTTTTTCCCATTGATTTTTCGAGAGATGAGATCTTTCGGTGGAGAATAAATGGGGTAGATAAAGGGGCCTGTTCTGATAAGACTGCCGGTAAAAACAGGTTCATAATAGCCGGTGACCAGCATTTCTCTTTTTCTTTTGGTTTTTCTTCCTCCCGCCTGGAAAACTTCATAGTTGTCACGAATATAGCGCTGCAGTTCTTCGGGAGAGGGGCTCCTGCGGATTTCCTCACTGAATTCCCGTATCGATTGTGCAGCCTGATCAGTGGAAAACTGATATTCTCCGAGAATTATTGGTGAGTGTTTTTCTTTTTTTTGAAGAAATTCCAGGTGGTTATCGGCAGCGGACAGAAATGACTGGAAACCCATGTCATCTGAAAAAACGGGCAGTTGATTTTTGTTGAGATGATGGAGAGGTTTATAGTGCTCCGCAAAGAAAAGAAAATAAACAGCAGAAAGCAGTAAAAGAAGGAGACACGATAAAAAAAAATTTACGGATCGGATTTTTGCGGACATGGGTGGTTAATTTTTTTCTCTGAAGGCAAGAGCCATTTCCGCAACCGCCATGGCATATTTATTGCTGTGGTTATACTCCGTGATGGCCTGCAGGTTTGGATATCCGGCAACAAAACGAATACCGCCGCCAAAAAAAGGAGATTTTTCCAGGCCGATGATTGACAATCCGCTGTTTTTCTGGGGACGGGGAATTCTGCGATCCTGAACCCGGGCGACCAGGCGCCAGTCCACACGGCCTTTGCGCCCTTTTTTATAGGCGGCGACAAGGATATCATCTTTTAATTCACTGCCGATATCAGCAAACAGGGGGGCATGGAGGACCCAGTTGAATCGTTTAAGATAATTGGCGATGGAGGCAAAGATATCTTCAGGAGATGAGATAAGGTCACGCCTGGAATCACCGTCAAAATCGACTCCATATTCATTGTAGCTGGAAGGCATGAACTGGGCCTGTCCGAAAGCTCCCGCATAAGACCCCTTGATGGAGTGTGGATCAAGATTGTTTTCCCGGCAGAGCAGAAGAAAATGGATCAGTTCCCTGCGGAAGAAATCAGATCTGCGTGGATAAGCGGCAAAAAGGGTATTGAGAGCTCTGAAAAGGTTGAACCCTCCCGTATTGGTGCCAAACCTTGACTCGATTCCCCATATGGCCACTATAACTTCCCGGTCGACTCCGAATTCTTTTTCAATTCTGTCAAAGAGCTGTCTGTGCTTCAGGAGTTCTTTTTTTCCTTTTGCCACCGAGGAAGGAGTAATGAAAAGGGGCCAGTATTTGTAGTAGGGTTTACCTTCCCACTGCTGGTCCATCAGTTGAAGGACTTTGCGTTTTATACTCACTCCCCTGAACAGGGCAAGCAGTTCTTCGTGGTTGAAATGATATTTTGTCTCCAGTTCCTGGAAAAAATTGATGTATTCCGGAGAAGAAAGATCAATTTTCTGTCCATCTCTGACAAGTTCAGCAGCGGGCGGTTTACTCCCGGCCATGGAAAAACAGGCAAATGAACAAAAAACCAACAGGGTGAGAAGCAGAAATATTATTTCCGTCTGCATCCGCGACGGCTTCGTGATTTTTTCCCTGATATCACTTTGAAACACAATCATAAAATTCACAATCAGGTCTGCTTCCTGAATCAGCAGTCGTTATTTACTGTCTGTCCAGAAAGGAGTAATTTCGTGCAAAATCAAGGACTGCAAAAAAATAAGCGCAGGCATGGAATTGTATTGATATTCCTGCTGTTATTTTTTAAGCATGACGTAGAGTTTGGGCGAAAGGGCCTTTTATGGACAGGCATTATTTAATCCCTATGCCACCGATATTTGCCAGTTTAAACAGTACGAGATAGGTGGTATCAGCCGGGGTGTATTTCGTTTCAAATTTAACAGACCAGCAGAGTGCCTGGTAGGTGAGTGAAGCGGTGGCTTCATCAGTTTCTTCGTGGGCGATTGAGTATTTCACTTCGCCCCCGGCTATCCAGTTTGCCAGAATTCGTGCCTGAATGCGGCCGTTTACCTGCTCAATATCACTGCCTGGTTTGTAACTGTAATCAAGTCCGAAGGAGTCTCCTCTACTGTTTGTATAGTCACCTTCGAAGGTGTGACTGTTAAACCTGTTGTCATAAACGTCATAGTAACTTCTGTAGTAGATATCAGCTCTTTTGAATGGCTTCCAACCCAGTTTGGTGTAGATGTCGGAAAACGGCTCGTCGGAAGCTTCGTCACGCAGATCATAAGACTGCTGGAGTTTGAGATAAGCGTATTCCTTCAGTTTTTCCATACCCGATTTGTTGTAGGTAAAGGTATTGAAAAAATTATCAATTCCATAACTGATGGAATTTTTTTCACCAATTGTGTCCACCTTGTCAAACTGGGGCAGATCTTTCTGGTCAATATCCTGAATATAGCCATATTTTATAAAAGGCCGGACCTGGTGAGCTGCGCTGCGGCGACCGGAATCACCGGAAAAAAAGTTTTTTTCCAGGGTTGTGGCAACTTCTGTTTCAAATTCAAGAAGAAAACGGTTCTGGGTATCATCCTTGTCCCATTCGCTGTCTCCATAACTTTTGACATAATAAAAAGTATCCCGAAGTCCCACCTCGGCTCTGGATTCCAGGTAGGGGCTCAGAGGCACGGGAGTCGCAATGGTGGGGTGGAGGTCAACCCTGTGACCTCCTATGCCGTCTTCTCTCCAGTAATTGACATAATCGGCATCCCAGTCCAGGGTGAAACTGCTGTCACTCAAGGGAATCGCACCGCTGAAATCCACGCTGGGCAGTTTCCAGAGTGGTGTATTGGTGTCGCTCGCATTTTTATCAGCTTCATTGATGGCCAGAAAATTTGTTTCCAGGGACATGCCGTTCCAGCTTCTCAGTATTTTGAGGCTGTTCTGCCTGAATTTGTCGGTTTCGTTTTGAAAACCACGGCCGAATGTTTTCAGGTACTGGTTGTGGTTCTTTTTAAAACCGGTAACACCGGATTTGAATTCAGTCAAATAGTCCTGATCGGAAACGATATCTATGTCCAGACGGCTTTGCCAGGCATCAGCAAAGGTGTGATCCGCCTTGCCCCGTATCCAGTAACGATCCTTGTTGGTATGTGTAAAGCCTGTATCCCTGTAATATCCGGTTTCGGAAGGATCGGACAGGCGGTCGTGCAGGTAATTGGCTGAAAAAATACCCTTGTCACTTGCCTTCTCAACATATCTGAATTCCACCCCCGGCATGAACCCTCTCTTCACATGATATTGGGGGAAGAACGTGGCATCCATTGATTCTGAAATATTAAGGAAAAAAGGCAGATTAAAGCCGAACCCGCCATTGCTTGACTGGGAAAATTCGGGGAACAGAAAACCGGTCTGTCGACTGTTTTTCACCGGAATGACCAGATACGGTGTATAGAAGACCGGGATATTTTTGATATTGAATTTCACATGTTTCAGAAATGCGTATCCGTTCTGGCGAACATCGGCTTCAGCACTGGAAAAACTCCAGGGGGGAGCCTCGTTGTTTTTAAGCTTACAGGTAATGACCCAGCCGTCCTTGATGCGATAGGTGTCGAAACCGGTTTTTTCGATAGATTTACCTTCCAGGTGCAGAGAATTTTTCTTGCGCAGGATGGTGGCGTTGGTGAATTCTCCCGTTTCACTGCCCAGTTTGATATTTCCTTCCTCGGCAAAAAGTTTGTCCTCGTCCGTGATAATCTGGACATTACCCTTGGCCTTGATTGATTCCAGTTCTATGTCATAGACTATCCAGTCTGCCTTTATGGTTATTGTGGTTTTGTATCCCGGCTCTGTTTCATTGGAAAGTTCATCGGCCGTAATCTCTTTTACCGGAGGGGCCTCTTCCAGCAATTCCGCCCACTCTGTCATTTTTGCAGCGGCAGTGGGTCGGGCTGCGGGGATTCGTTCTTTTTTTTCCAGGATAACATTGCCTTTGGCAACGATTGAACTGGGATTTTCATAACGGACAACTTTGTCAGCAGAAATATCCCATTGTTCGGTTGCAAGTTTTTCTGCCAGAACTTGCTGTGAGACACTGGTCACCAACAGTGACGAAATTACGATGAAAATGCGGCGTAGATTCAAGAGT
>NZ_JBPLBA010000263.1:0-2950 GCF_054039375.1 Desulfomarina sp.
AAAACAGGAGAAGAAAACAAGCATCATTCACGACTTTAAAGTATTATTAAAATCGATAGAATATTACACGTGAATTGATAAATAAAAATAATTCCACAGGGTGCTTTTTTAAAAAGCAATTTTTAGAAGAAAACCCGTACAATGAAAACTGGAACTGAGGGTATAAAGATTTAACTATGAATATCAATATACTGTTTGGTTTGGCTGGTCTTGTCTGTCTTGTTGGATTATTTATTCGTTTCTCCAGTTGGTTTTCCCAGGGGCTGAAACCGCCTGGAAAGGACACATCAGGAAGTAACAGGTTGTCCGAGTCCCTGAAAGGAGGAACAGGAACCCTTTTCGGTGCCGGTCTGCTCCCGGCTGTGCAATCCTTTTTTCTCGACCATCTTTTCCAAAAGCGTATATTCGAAAAGAATCTTCTCCGCTGGATAACACACAGTCTGATATTTTTCGGGTTTGTTCTCCTTCTTTTCATGCATGCTCTCAGCCCCGTCATTTCCGATAATCTTTTCAGTGACTTTCAGCCGACTCTCAATCCCTATCTTTTCCTGCGAAACCTGTTCGGCATCATGGTTCTGATCGGACTTGGCCTTGCCGTTTACAGACGCCTTTCCCTCAAATCCCGGAGATTGAAAACGAATCCGGCTGACTGGGCTGCGCTTGTATTTATCGCTGTCATTATTTTTTCCGGAATGTTGCTGGAGGGGGCAAAGATGTCTTCCTACACAACTTTCCAGAACATGGTGGATGAATATGGCGCCCTGGACGAAGAGGAGACAAACGCACTGGCTGCTTACTGGGTTGAGGAAAACGGTCTGGTGGCTCCAGACCTGCCAAAACCACTTTCTTCAGAACTCGTTGCCACAGGAAAAGAACTGAACGGCGACAGTTGTACCGAATGCCATAGCAGCAACAGTTCCGCCTTTGCAAGCTTCACCCTTAAGGGAATTACAAGACCATTTGCCGCAATATTTTCGGATTCAGGAGCAGTATCTTTCTTCTGGTATCTCCATATCCTCGCCTGCAGCGCTTTTCTCGCGTGGTTGCCGTTCAGTAAGATGTTTCATGTCATCTCGGCTCCGGTCAGCCTGGTCATCAAACGTATTGCCGGTGAGGAAAGTGTACGAGATACTCTTGTCCCCACCCACCAGATGATAGGGCTGTCCGCCTGTACCCATTGCGGTTCCTGTTCCCTCGAATGCTCTTCAAACATGTTTTTTGAATCCTTTAACAACGATTTTATTCTGCCATCGGAAAAAGTGCAGTTCCTCAAAGACTACGCGGCGGGTAAAATAACAGATAAATCTCAACTGGATAAATTACAGCAGGGACTGTATGTCTGTACAAGCTGTGATCGCTGCACAAAGGTCTGTCCATCCGGCATTAATCTGAAAGAAATATTTGTAACGGCCAGATACAGTCTGCTTGACAGAGGTGTTCCGGAACCGTCAATGCTTGGGCATTTTTCTTTCCCGCTGGCCCTCGCCAGGACCTTTGTTGATGACCATATCAAGGCCCTGAAAACAGTCACTGCACTTTTCAAAAAAAGCTTTACACAACTTTCAGAAATTGAGCTGCCCATGGGCCTTTCGAGGCAGGGGTACGAAAACAGCAGTTACAAAAGCTGCTACTCATGCCAGCGCTGCACCAATATCTGTCCGGTAGTCAGAAGCTTTGACAACCCATCAGAGGCACTGGGCCTGCTTCCCCATCAGATCATGTTCAGTCTCGGTATCGGTAATACTGAACTTGCTATGGGTTCCCAGATGATCTGGAGCTGTTCTACATGTTATCTCTGTCAGGAGCATTGTCCAAATCAGGTCGAACTCTGTGATATTTTCTACAGTTTAAAAAACAGGGCAATAGATAAAATAGATGCAGGAGTCAACTCATGAAATACGCATTTTTTCAGGGGTGCAATATCCCGGCACGAATTGAACAGTACGCTACCGCCACCCAGGCTGTTTTCAATATATTCGGCGTTGAACTTGAAACTGTTCCGGAATTCAACTGCTGCGGTTATCCGGTGCGTAATGTTGACGAAAAAGCTTATATCCTGCCGTCAGTCAGGAATATGGCCATCGCCGAAAAACTTGGACTTGATATTCTGGTGATCTGCAACTGCTGTTTTGCGAGTCTGCAGAAGGCACGAAGATGTCTACAGAAAGATCCGCAGCTGCAGAAGGACATAAATACACTGCTGGCCAGGGAAGACCTGTGTTATAACGGCAAAACAGAGATAAGGCATTTTCTGAGTGTACTCCACGATGAGATCGGCGTGGAAACAATCAAGGCAAAACTGGTGAACAAGTTTAAGGATCTCAATGTTGCCGTCATCCATGGCTGCCACATCCTCCGTCCCCGTGAAATCACCCTTTTTGATGATTCCTTTGTTCCGAAAATAACAGAAGCGCTGATGCAGGTTGCTGGAATCAACAATCTTGAATGGCAGGGAAAACTGGAGTGTTGCGGGGCTGCTCTCGCGGGAATAAATGATGAGATGTCCCACAAACTGCTTTGCGAAAAAATAGAAAGGGCAAGAAAAGCCGGAGCGGATTTCGTTGTTCCGGTCTGCTCATACTGTTATCTTCAGTTTGATACAACTCAGCTGAATCTTCTGGCTGAAAAGAGCAATCCCATTCCAGTACTCCTCTACCCACAGCTCCTCGGTCTTTGCCTCGGCCTTGATAATGAACTCCTGGGGATCCTGGAAAACAGAACTGTAGCTCCTGACAATATAGAACAGCTCAAGTCTCTTCTAGGCCCCCCTGTTGAAGAGAAGAAGAAACGTAGAAAGAAAATGAAAACTGCTGCATAATTTTCCTTCTAAATAACAAAAGTTATCTTGATTACCCATGAAATTCAGCCAAATTGTGGATTGGGCCTGTTTTATCAGGCTAGCCTACGGTCAAAAATCACTGGAAATTTCAATTGATAAGGAATTCAAATG